>NZ_JAQISV010000011.1:0-125374 GCF_048569675.1 Geodermatophilus sp. CPCC 206100 | reverse complement strand
GTCACCCCGCCCCCGCGGGAGCCCTGAGGGGAGCCGTTGGAGCGCGTTTTCGGGCCCCGCGCCACTCCGCACCTCAGGGCAGGTCGGCGACGAGCTCCCGGACCGGCTTGCGGACGCCGGTGTAGAACGGCACCTCCTCGCGCACGTGCCGCCGCGCCGTCGAGGCCCGCAGCTCGCGCATCAGGTCGACGATGCGGTGCAGCTCGTCGGCCTCGAAGGCGAGCATCCACTCGTAGTCGCCGAGAGCGAACGAGGCGACCGTGTTGGCCCGGACGTCGGGGAAGCCGCGGGCCATCCGGCCGTGCTCGGCCAGCATCGCCCGGCGCTCCTCGTCGGGCAGCAGGTACCACTCGTAGGACCGCACGAACGGGTAGACGCAGACGTAGCGGCGCGGCTCCTCGTCGGCGAGGAACGCCGGGATGTGGCTGCGGTTGAACTCCGCCGGACGGTGCAGCGCCATCTGCGACCAGACGGGCTCCAGGGACCGGCCGAGGATCGTGCGGCGCAGCCGGGTGTAGGCCTCCTGCAGTGCCTCGGGCGTGGCGGCGTGCCACCAGACCATGAGGTCGGCGTCGGCCCGCAGTCCCGCCACGTCGTAGACGCCGCGGACGACGACGTCCTTGCCGGCCAGCTCGTCGAGCAGCCCCTGCACCTCGTCGGCGGCCGCCGACCGCTGGTCGTCCCCGAGCGGGCGGGCCAGCCGGAACACCGACCACATCGTGTAGCGGATGGTCGCGTTGAGCTCGTTGGCCCGCTTGCCGGTGCTGCGCTGGTCGGTCTGCTCGGTCATGGGTCCATTCTCGCGCGGCCGCGGGACGCCGGTTGCGCGGGCCGGGAGACTGCCCGCATGGGACCCGGCGCCGACGAGTCGCTGCCCACCGTCGTGCTGGTCATGGCCGAGCACGGCGGGGTGTTCCTCTGGGACCGGTCCCCCGGCGGCCTCGGCGACGTCGAGCCGGCGACGCTGGGCGTCTCCGCGGAGCTGATCGCCCGGCTCACCGACTGGACCGAGCGGTACGAGGAGCACGCCGCCCGCTGGGCCTGGAGTCCCCCGCCGCCGGAGCACCGGGCCGACGACGAGCGGGAGTGGACGGCGTGGACGCGCGAGGGGCTGCACCTGGCGTACGCGCTGCAGCACGAGCTGGACGCGCTCGGCCACCGGATCGAGGTGCGGTACTCCGAGGACGGCGACGCCCGGCCGGTCTCCGAGCGCCGCGGCCCCTGAGCGAGCGCAGGGCGCGGCGGTGGGTCAGGCGACCGCGTCGCCCGCCGGGGCGGCGAGGTCGGGCCGGTGCTGGTGCCGCGGGGTGCGGGCGTCGCGGCAGTCGTCGCAGGCGGCCATCCAGACGTGGTGGCGCAGGCAGCGGACCGGCCGGGGATCGGGTCGGACGGGATCGGTGGGGTGGTGCACGGTTCTCACCCCGTCCTCAACAGCGGCGGGCCCGCCGCTGTGCCCGGCTCCCCCGTGGCGCCCGCCACGGTTCAGGACAGCGCGTCCACGGCGTGGTACGCGTCGCGGATGCAGGCCGGGACCCCCACGCCGCGGAACGCCGCACCGGCGATCGCCAGGCCGGGCACCGCGCTGACCGCCGTGCGGACGGCGTCGACCCGGTCCTGGTGGCCGACCAGGTACTGCGGCAGCCCCCCGCCCCAGCGGGCCACCCGGGTGGCGACCGGCTCCGGGCGGGCCAGGCCCAGCAGGTCGGCCACGTCGGCGACGACGGCCGCGGTGAGGTCCTCGTCGGTGCGCTGCAGCTGCGCCTCGTCGCGGTACCGGCCCACCGACGAGCGCACCAGGAGGTGGGGGGCGGCGGGTCCAGGAGCGAGGTGCGGCCACTTGGCCGACGACACGGTCACGCCCTTGACCAGCCGGCCGGTGACCGGCGGCACGAGCAGCCCGGACCCGGCCGCCACCTGCTGCGCGGGGAACGCCATGGCGACCACCGCCATCGACGCGTACGGGATGCCCTGCAGCGGCTCCACCGCGTCCGGCGAGACGTCGGCCAGCAGCCGCGCGGCCTTCGGTGCCGGGACGGTCACCAGGACGGCGTCCGCGCGCAGCCGCTCGGGGGCGGCCCCCGGGCCGACGGACAGCTCGAAGCCGGCTGCGGTGCGGACCAGGGCGTGCGCGGGCGTGCGCAGCCGGACGTCGGCCCGCGCCGCGGCGACCAGCGCGGCCGGCAGCGACCCGATCCCCTGGTCCACGGTCACGAACACCGGGGCGTCGGCGTCGAACCGGCTGCGGGCGCCGGCGTCGCGGGCGGCGGTCGCGGCTCGCAGCACCGATCCGGCCCGGGACAGGTGCGCGGCCAGGGCCGGCATGGTGGCGACCAGGGACAGCTCGTCGGCCCGGCCGGCGTACACGCCGCCGAGCAGCGGCTCGACCAGCCGGTCGACCACCTCGTCGCCCAGCCGCTCGCGCAGCAGCGCCCCGACCGCGACGTCGCCGTCCAGGGTCAGGGCCGGCAGGTCGGCCTCGGCGGCGACCCGGGCCACCCCCGCCGGCGTGAGCACCCCGTCGAGTCCGTCGGCCGAGGTGGGGACGCCGAGCACCGTCCCCGCCGGCAGGGGGAAGCGCCCGTCGGGCAGGACGACGGCGGCCTGCGTCGTCGCGGGCCGGACCAGCCGGTCGGCCAGCCCGAGCCGCTCCACCAGCTGCACCGCCTCCGGCACCCGCGCCAGCATCGCCTCGGGCCCGGTGTCGTACCAGTGCCCGGCCAGGCGGACCCGGTCCAGCTTCCCGCCCACGCGGTCGCCGGCCTCCAGGACGACGATCTCGTCGTCGGGCCGCCGCCGGCGCCACTCGAAGGCGGCGGCCAGGCCGCTGATCCCGGCCCCGACGACGACCAGCCGGCTCATCTGGCCGACAGCTCGTGGACCAGCTCGACGACGTGCGTGAGCACCTCCGGGTCGGTGTCGGGCAGCACCCCGTGGCCGAGGTTGAACAGGTGCCCGCGGGCGGCGCGGCCCTGCTCGACGACCCGGCGCACCTCGCGGTCGACGGTCGCGCGGTCGGCGAGGAGCACCGCCGGGTCGAGGTTGCCCTGCAGCGAGCGCTGGGGGCCCACCCGGCGGGCGGCCTCGTCCAGCGGCACCCGCCAGTCGACGCCCACGACGTCGGCGCCGGCGTCCCCGATCAGCGCCAGCAGCTCGCCGGTGCCCACGCCGAAGTGGATCCGCGGCACGTCCCGGTCGCCCAGGCCGTCGAAGACCGCGCGCGAGTGCGGCAGCACCCGCTGGGCGTAGTCGGCCGCCGAGAGGACCCCCGCCCAGGAGTCGAACAGCTGCACCGCCGAGGCGCCGGCGTCGACCTGCGCGCGCAGGAAGGTCGCCGCCGAGACCGCCAGCCGGTCGAGCAGCCGGGACCACGCCTGCGGCTCGGCGTACATGAAGGCCTTGGTCCGGGCGTGCTCCTTCGACGGGCCGCCCTCGATCAGGTAGGTGGCCAGGGTGAAGGGCGCCCCGGCGAAGCCGATCAGCGGCGTCGGCCCGAGCTCGGCGACCAGCCGGCGCACCGCCGTCTCCAGGAAGGCCAGCCGGTCGGGCTCCAGGGGCGGCAGCGCGTCGACGTCGGCCACCGTGCGGACCGGCTCGGCGACGACCGGGCCCACGCCGGGCTTGATGTCGATGTCGACCCCGGCCACGACCAGCGGCAGCACGATGTCGGAGAAGAGGATCGCGGCGTCCACCCCGTGCCGGCGGACCGGCTGCAGGGTGATCTCGGTGACCAGGTCGGGGTCCTGGCAGGACTCCAGCATGCGGGTGCCGGCGCGCAGCGCGCGGTACTCGGGCAGCGAGCGGCCGGCCTGGCGCATGAACCACACCGGCGTGCGGCGCACCGGCAGGCCGCGGGCGGCGCGCACCAGGTCCGAGTCGGCGGGAGTGGTCGGGCGGTCGCCAGCGGGGGTCACGACCGTCGATCCTCCCAGAACGGTGCGGCGCGTCGGCCGCGCGGGGCGGCGTCGCGACCTACCCTGCGAGCGTGGAGCCTTCCAGCCTGCCCGGCGCCGGGCACGGCGCCGGGGACCGGACCGGGGACGAACCCCCGGAGGAGTTCCGCGCTGCGCTGGCGTCGATGGCGAGCGTGCGGGCCCGGCCGGAGATCGTGCTCGAGGACATCCCCGCCCCGCAGCGGCTCGCGCCGTACGCGCACGCCGTCGGGGCGCTGGTCACCGAGCCCGACGGCGACGAGGAGGTCGAGGTCGCCACCGGGCGGTTCATCGTCCTGCACGACCCGGCCGGCCACGAGGCCTGGGCGGGCACCACCCGCTGCGTCGGGTACCTCTCGGCGGCCACCGACGAGAACATGGTGGACGACGCGATGTTCTCCGAGGTCGCCTGGAGCTGGCTGACCGACGCCCTCACCGAGTCCGGGGCCACCTCCCACGCGCTGGGCGGCACGGTGACCCGCACCGCGTCCACCCGGTTCGGCGAGCTGGCCGGACCCGAGCACTCGGTGGACGTGGAGATCCGCGCGTCGTGGACGGCGGAGGACAGCCAGCTGGACCGGCACCTCACCGCGTGGCTGGACGTGCTGGGCACCGCGGCCGGCCTGCCGCCCCCCGGCGTCCGGCTGCTGGGTCCCTCCGACCCCCCGGACGCCGGGACTCTCTAACATCGGTGTCCCGGGGGTCGCGACACCCCCGTGCCGGCACCCTCTCCCCGGCCTCCCGCGGTCCCCTGCCGCGAGGCTGCGCCCTGCCGGTACCGCACTGCTGACGAGACGGGCGAGAAGGTGGACCAGCCCTGAGCACCGAGCCCCTCACGACGACCGACGACGAGCCGACAGCTCCCCCGGCGGTCCCGCTGCTCGCGCCCCGCGACGGCCTGCCCCCGGTCGTCGAGACCTCCACCGCCCTGGTCGGGTACGCGGACGCGCTGCGCGCCGGCACCGGCCCGGTCGCGGTGGACGCCGAGCGCGCCTCCGGCTACCGCTACGGGCAGCGCGCCTACCTGGTGCAGCTGCGCCGCGCCGGCTCGGGCACCGGGCTGATCGACCCGGTCCCCCTCCCCGACCTCTCGGTGGTCCAGGAGGCGATCGGCGACGCCGAGTGGGTGCTGCACGCGGCCAACCAGGACCTCCCCTGCCTGGCCGAGATCGGCCTGGTGCCCCGGCGGGTCTTCGACACCGAGCTGGCCGCCCGGCTGGCCGGGCTGCCGCGGGTGGGCCTCGGTGCGGTCGTCGAGTCGCTGCTCGGGTACTCCCTGCAGAAGGGGCACTCGGCCGCCGACTGGAGCACCCGCCCGCTGCCCGAGGAGTGGCTGGTCTACGCCGCGCTGGACGTGGAGGTGCTCGTCGACCTGCGCGACGCGCTGGCCGCCCTCCTCGAGGAGCAGGGCAAGACCGAGTGGGCGGAGCAGGAGTTCGCGGCGATCCTCGCCGCCGGGCCGCCCGCCCCCAGGGCCGACCCGTGGCGGCGCACCTCCGGCGTGCACGGGCTGCGCAACCGGCGCCAGCTCGGGATGCTCCGCTCGCTGTGGGAGGCCCGCGACGACCTCGCCCGCCGGCGCGACGTGGCCCCCGGCCGGGTCCTCCCCGACGCGGCCATGGTCGCGGCGGTGCAGGCCGATCCGCGCACCGAGGCGGCCCTGCTCGAGCTGCCGGTCTTCCGCGGGCGGGCCAACCGCCGGCTCGTGGGCACCTGGTTCGGCGCGCTCGTCCGCGGGCGCGGGCTCCCGGAGTCGGAGCTGCCCCTGCACAGCAAGCCCGGCGACGGCCCGCCCCCGGTCAACCGCTGGGCCGACCGTGACCCGGCCGCCGCCACCCGCCTGCAGGTGGCCCGCGCCGGGCTGGCCGAGCTGTCGGAGAAGCACCGGGTGCCGGTGGAGAACCTGCTCTCGCCCGACCTGGTCCGCCGGCTGATGTGGTCCCCGCCCGAGCCGCGGGACGCTGCGGAGGTCGTCGCGGCGCTGCGGGCCGGTGGCGCCCGGGAGTGGCAGGTCGAGCTCACCGGCGCGCTGCTCACCGACGCCGTCACGCGGGCCTGAGACCCGCGGCGGGCCGCCGCCCCCACCACGGCCCGGCGGGCCGTGCCACGCTCCTCCCTGACGCCGCCGACGGTGCTCCCGGATGCCGGTGCGGCCCGAGGAGCGGCCCATGGGCACCGGCGACCGGTTCACCGGCTCCCGTGACGGTCGCCGCCGTCGCCGGCTCCTGCTGCTCGCCGCCGCGGTCGCGCTGACGACGGCCGTGCTGCTGGCCCTCCGGCCCGACGCCGGCCCGCCGCCGGCCGGGACGGGGGCCCCGCAGGCGGCGGCCGGGCCCGCGGAGGGCACCCCGTCCGCCCCCGATGTCCTGGGAACGGCGACGCGGGGGTCGCTGGCCGGGGACGCGGCCTTCCTCGAGGGCGTCCTCCGCCGGCCGTGGACGGTGCCGGAGTCGACCGTCGGGCCGGGCATCCCCGACGCCCCGCCGGAGACCCGGCGGGTCGTCTTCGCCGGTGACGTCCCCGGCGGCCGGTGGGCGCTGGTCGTGGGGGCCAACAGCCTGGCGCCCGGGGTCCCGCCCGACCCGCCGGACCGCGACCTCGCGGTCGTCTGGTTCGGAGGGCCGCCGGGCGCGCCGCCGGAGCAGATGGCGCTGCGCACCGTGCCGCACCACGCCCCGGCCGACCTGCCGGTCGCCTTCGCCGACCCGGGTCTCGGCGTCCTGGTGGTCGTCGCCGCGCCCGGGGACGACGTCGAGGTGTCGGCCCGCCCGGACATCGCCGGTGACGGCTCCGCAACCCGCCGCTTCGACCCGGTCGCCGCTCCCGACGGGGTGGCCGTCGCCGTCCTGCCGCCGAACGACCTGCCGACGACGGCCACCGTCTACCGCGTGTCGCGCGGGGGCGACCCGGTGGTGCAGACCCGGCCCGAGCTGGACCCCGCCGCGCCGGCGGCCCGGCCACCGATCCGTTACCCGCGGGGCGCGCCGTCGCCGGCCGGCGAGCGCGTGGCCGAGCGGATCGCCACGCACGTCCTCGCCCGGCTGGGGCTCCCCGGCGCCGCGGTGGACGTGACCGCCCAGTGGGTCGGCGACGTGTCCGGCCCGGGACCCGAGACGGGCCCCGCGGCCGTGGTCACCGTGACCGTGCCGAGCGGGGCGGTGGTCGTGTCCGCGGCGTGGGACCTCCCCTCGGCGGACGGCTCGCCGGTCCGCAGCGAGTGCGCGCTCACGATCCGGCCGGCCGGGCCGCCCGCGGACCGGCGCGTCCACGCGGTGGCCTGCGACCTCTTCGACGGCACGGCGGCCGGCCCGAGGCGGTCCAGCCTCATCGTGGTCGGGCCACCGACGGTCGCCACCGTGCGCGCGCACGGCGCCGGCGGGGACTTCCTGGTCGAGCACCCGGCCGCCGACGGCGTCCTCGTCGCCCCGTTCCCGCGGGGGACGGCGACCGTCGAGGCGATCACCGCCGGCGGGGTCAGCCTCGGGCGGGTCCCGCTGCTGGGCCGGGCGGCGGACTTCGGCAGCTGAGCCGGCCGCGGCGTCCCCCGACCGGGTCGCGTCGGCGTGGACCTCCTCATTACCGACGGGTAACTTGGAGACCGCCGCGCCCCACCCGGGCCCGGCTCCGAACTCCCGGAGGTCCCATGTCCCGCTCGCTGCGTGAGGTCGTCTTCGTCGACGGCGTGCGCACCCCCTTCGGCAAGGCCGGCCCGAAGGGCGTCTACGCCGAGACGCGCGCCGACGACCTCGTCGTGCGCTGCATCCGCGAGCTCCTGCGGCGCAACCCGTCGCTGCCGGCCGACCGCGTCGACGAGGTCGCCGTCGCCGCGACCACCCAGGTCGGCGACCAGGGGCTGACCATCGGCCGCACCGCCGCGCTGCTGGCCGGGCTCCCCACGAGCGTGCCGGGCTACGCCATCGACCGGATGTGCGCCGGCGCCATGACCGCGGTGACCACCACCGCCTCGGGCATCGCCTTCGGCGCCTACGACGTCGCCATCGCCGGCGGGGTCGAGCACATGGGCCGGCACCCGATGGGCGAGGGCGCCGACCCGAACCCCCGGTTCTTCAGCGAGAAGCTGGTCGAGGGCTCCGCCCTGGTCATGGGCTCGACGGCGGAGAACCTGCACGACCGGTTCCCGCACCTCACCCGGGAGCGCGCCGACGCCTTCGCCCTGGCCAGCCAGCAGCGCTACGCCAAGGCCGTCGCCAACGGCCAGATCGGGCCGGAGCTCGTGCCGGTCGCCGTCCGCTCGGCCGAGGCCGGTTGGGGCCTGGCCACCGTCGACGAGCCGCCCCGCCCGAACACGACGCTGGACGGCCTGGCCGGCCTGAAGACGCCGTTCCGCCCGCACGGCTCGGTCACCGCGGGCAACGCGGCGGGGCTCAACGACGGCGCCACCGGCTGCCTGCTGGCCGCCGAGGACGTCGCCGAGGAGCTGGGGCTGCGCATCGGCATGCGGCTGGTCGGTTACGCCTTCGCCGGGGTCGAGCCCGAGGTCATGGGCGTCGGCCCGGTGCCGTCGACCGAGAAGGCCCTGGCCCGCACCGGCCTGTCGATCTCCGACATCGGGCTGTTCGAGCTCAACGAGGCCTTCGCCGTCCAGGTGCTGGCCTTCCTCGACCACTTCGGTATCGCCGACGACGACGAGCGGGTCAACCCGTGGGGCGGCGCCATCGCCGTCGGCCACCCGCTGGCCTCCTCCGGCGTGCGGCTGATGACCCAGCTGTCCCGCCAGTTCGCCGAGCGGCCCGACGTCCGCTACGGCCTCACCGCCATGTGCATCGGCCTGGGCATGGGCGGCACCGTGATCTGGGAGAACCCGAACTGGGAGGGGTCCACCACGTGACTGCGGTCTTCGAGGACGAGGTCGTGACCCGGGCACTCGTCCGCTACCTCGGCGTGCCCGGCCTGGCCGGCGAGCTGGCGCTGATCACCCTCGACAACGGGCACGACCACACCCGCCCCTCCACCTTCGGTCCGGCCGGGCTGGCCTCGCTGGACGCCGCGCTGGACGACGTCGCGGCGCACTCCCCCGCCCCGGCCGCCATCGCGGTCACCGGCAAGCCGTTCGTGTTCGCCGTCGGCGCCGACCTCTCCGGCGTCCCGGCCATCACTGACGGGCTGACCGCGCGGGAGATCGCCGAGACCGGGCACCGGGTGTTCCGCCGGCTGGCGGACTCGCCGATCCCCACCTTCGCCTTCGTCAACGGCGTCGCGCTCGGCGGTGGCCTGGAGCTGGCGCTGCACTGCCGGTACCGGACCATGGCCACCACCGCGACGGTCGGCTTCCCGGAGGTCTTCCTCGGGCTGGTGCCCGGCTGGGGCGGCACGCAGCTGCTGCCGAACCTCATCGGGATCGACCCGGCGGTCACCGTGATCGTCGAGAACGCGCTGGCGCAGAACCGGATGACCTCCGCGCGCTCGGCGGCGTCCCTGGGGATCGCCGACGCCGTGTTCGAGCCGGCCGACTTCCTGGAGCGGTCGCTGGAGTGGGCGGCCGGGGTGGTCGCCGGGGACGTCGCCGTCCCCCGCCCCGAGGTGGACCGGTCGAGGTGGGACGAGGCCATCGACCGCGCCCGCGGGGTCGTCGCCGCCCGCACCCGGAACGCGTCGCCCGGCGCGCTGCGTGCCGTGCAGCTGCTGGACCTGGCCCGGGCCGGGGTCGGCAGCGAGGCCTTGACCGCCGGCATCGCCGCCGAGGACGACGCCCTGACCGACCTGCTCATGAGCGACGAGCTTCGGGCCGGCCTCTACGCGTTCGACCTGGTGAACAAGCGGGCCCGCCGGCCCGCCGGCGCCCCGGACCGGGCGCTGGCGCGGAAGGTCACCAAGGTCGGCGTCGTCGGAGCGGGCCTCATGGCCTCCCAGCTCGCGCTGCTGTTCGTGCGCCGCCTCGAGGTGCCCGTCGTCCTCACCGACGTCGAGCAGGCCCGCGTGGACAAGGGCGTGGGCTACGTCCACGCCGAGCTGGAGAAGCTGGCCGCGCGCGGCCGGCTGTCGGCCGACGGGCTCAACCGGCTCCGGGGCCTGGTGACCGGCTCGCTGTCCAAGGACGTCTTCGCCGACGCCGACCTGGTCGTCGAGGCCGTCTTCGAGGAGATGTCGGTCAAGCAGCAGGTGTTCGCCGAGGTCGAGGCGGTGGTCTCGCCGGAGTGCGTGCTGGCGACCAACACCTCCGCGCTGTCGGTGACCGAGATGGCCGGCAAGCTCGAGCACCCCGAGCGGGTCGTCGGCCTGCACTTCTTCAACCCGGTCGCGGTGCTGCCGCTGCTGGAGGTCGTGCGCGCCCGGCAGACCGACGACGCCACGCTGGCCACCGCCTTCGCCGTCGGCAAGGCGCTGAAGAAGTCCTGCGTCCTGGTCGCCGACGCCCCGGCGTTCGTCGTCAACCGCCTGCTCACCCGCTTCCTCGGCGAGATCACCGCCGCCGTGGAGCAGGGCACGCCGGTGGCCGTGGCCGACCGGGCGCTGGACCCGCTGGGCCTGCCGATGACGCCGTTCGAGCTGCTCACGCTGGTCGGCCCGCCGGTGGCGCTGCACGTGGCCGAGCGGATGCACGAGGCCTTCCCCGACCGGTTCTCGGTCGGCGAGGGCCTGCGGCGGATGGTGGAGCTCGGCAAGACCTCGGTCTACAGCGCGCCGGGCGTCGTCGACCCCGACCTGGCCGGGATGGACGACGGCGACTCCCCGCTCTCCGAGGCCGAGGTGCGGGAGCGGGCGGAGCGGGCGCTGGCCGAGGAGATCGGGTTGATGCTCGACGAGGGCGTCGTCCAGGCGGTGCAGGACATCGACCTGTGCATGCTCCTGGGAGCCGGGTGGCCCTTCTGGCTGGGCGGCATCTCCGCCCACCTCGACCGGACCGGCGTCTCCGAGGCGGTCACCGGCCGGCGGTTCCTGCCCCGCGGGGTGGCCTCCCTCCCCGTCTGAGAGAGGACCCCGGTCCCCGCGGACCCGACGGGCCCCTCCCGTGGGTTCCCGCGGAACCCCCCGCCGAGCCGGACTCCCCGCGCGGGGAGTCCGGCTCGGTGGCGGACTACTGCTGGGCGCCGTCCACGGCGGCCGGCTCGGCGGTCTCGGCGCGCTCGGCCAGCCGCGCGGCCCACTCGGCGATCCGCCGGGCGACGTCCTGCTCGGTGAGGCCGGCGTCGGCCAGCACCTGACCCCGGCTGCCGTGCTCGAGGAACTGCTGGGGCAGGCCGAGGGTCCGCACCGGGACGTCGCAGCCGCGGTCCTGCAGCGCCTGCGTCAGCGTGGTCCCGACGCCGCCGGCGCGTCCGCCGTCCTCGACGGTGACGACCAGCCGGTGCCCGGCGGCGAGGTCCACCAGCTCGGTGGCGACCGGCAGCACCCAGCGCGGGTCGACGACGGTGACCTCGATGCCGTGGTCGGCGGCGCGCTCGGCGGCGGCCAGGCACAGCGGCACCATCGAGCCGACGGCGACCAGCAGCACCTCCGCCCGCTCGCCCTGGCGCAGGACGTCGACCGGCCCGCGCCGCTCCAGCGCCGGGATGTCGACCGGCGGAGCCCCCTTCGGGAAGCGGACGACGGTCGGCCCGTCGGAGACCGCGACCGCCTCGCGCAGCGCCTCGCGCAGCGTCGGCTCGTCGCGCGGGGCGGCCAGCCGGAGGCCGGGCACGACCGACAGGATCGACATGTCCCACATGCCGTTGTGCGAGGCGCCGTCCGTGCCGGTCACCCCGGCCCGGTCGAGGACGACGGTCACCGGCTGGCGGTGCAGCGCGACGTCCATGAGCAGCTGGTCGAACGCCCGGTTGAGGAACGTCGAGTACACCGCGACGACGGGGTGCAGGCCGCCCATCGCCAGGCCGGCGGCCGACGTGAGCGCGTGCTGCTCGGCGATGCCGACGTCGAAGGTCCGCTCGGGGAAGCGCTCGGCGAACGCCGCCAGGCCGGTGGGGTGCAGCATCGCGGCGGTGATCGCGACGACGTCGGACCGCTCGCCGCCGATGCGGACCAGCTCGTCGGAGAAGGCCGCCGTCCAGTCGCGGGCGACGGCGGCGCAGGCCCCGCTGTCGGGGTCGAAGACGCCGGTGGCGTGCCAGGCGTCGATCTGGTCGGTCTCGGCGGGCGGGTAACCGAAGCCCTTCGTGGTGACCGCGTGCACGATCACCGGGCCGCCGAAGGAGCGGGCCCGGCGCAGCGCGGACTCCATCACCTCGATGTCGTGGCCGTCGACCGGGCCGACGTACTTGAGGCCGAGGTCCTCGAACATGCCCTGCGGCGACAGGACGTCCTTGAGGCCCTTCTTGATGGCGTGCAGCGCGTCGTAGAGGGCCGAGCCGAGCACCGGGGCGCGGTGCAGCGCCTGGCGGACCTGCAGCAGCGCCTGCTCGTAGCCCGGCCGCAGCCGGAGGGTGGCCAGCGCGTCGGCGACCCCGCCGATGGTCGGCGAGTAGGAGCGGCCGTTGTCGTTGACGACGATGACGACGGGGCGGTCCTGGGCGGCGGCGATGTTGTTCAGCGCCTCCCAGGCCATGCCGCCGGTGAGCGCGCCGTCGCCGATGACGGCGACCACCGGGCGCTTCTCGCCACGGATGGCGAGGGCCTTGGCCAGCCCGTCGGCGTAGGACAGCGACGTCGAGGCGTGGCTGTTCTCGATCCAGTCGTGCTCGCTCTCGGCCCGGCTCGGGTAGCCGGAGAGCCCGCCGCGCTGGCGCAGCCGCTCGAAGTCCGCCACCCGGCCGGTGAGCATCTTGTGCACGTAGCTCTGGTGGCCGGTGTCGAAGACGATCGGCTCCCGCGGGGAGTCGAAGACCCGGTGCAGGGCGATGGTGAGCTCGACGGCCCCCAGGTTGGGCCCGAGGTGACCGCCGGTGCGCGCGACGCTGGTGACCAGGGCGTCGCGGATCTCGGTGGCCAGCACGGGGAGCTGCTCGGGAGCCAGCGCGCGCAGGTCGGCGGGGGTCCGGAGCGATCGCAGGAGCGACACGGAAGCGAGGTATCCTCTCTGTCGGCGGCAGGTGCACGGCTGAGCAGCGGCCGCCGACCAACTGTAGCCGCGTTCACCCGGCTCTTCCGGTCGAGCACCGGGGGTGGATGCAGGCTCACAGCCACCCGGGCCCGCTCACAGGCGGGGCACCCACCGTTCCCCGCGCAGCGCCCCGGCGACCACCTCCACGCCCCGCGCGGCGGCCGAGAGCCGGGCGCCCTCCCGCTCGTAGGCGGTGATCGCGGCCGTCATCGCGTCGGCCGGCAGGTCGTCGGCGAGGTCCACCCGCACCGTGCGCCAGCCGGCCCGCGCGGCCTCCAGCCCCGCGGTGACGTGGTCGCGGGCGAAGCGGGCGAGCAGCACCGGATAACGGCGGAGCACCGCGTGCGCGCGGTAGTCCGGCGGCACGAGGTCGAACAGCCACGCGACCGCGGTCTGCTCCCAGTCCGGCGCCCCGGGCGGCCGGACGGCGTCCGGCCAGCCCGGCGGCAGTGTCCCGTCCACCCGCCCAGTGTGCCCCCTCCGTCGAACAGGCGTTCGACGGACGGGCGCGCGACTACTGCTGAGCCGAGGTGGGCCGCTTCAGCCAGAACTGCTCGAAGCCCCAGGTGCCCGCGCCGCTGGAGTGGTAGTTGACGAGTTCCCAGCCCTCGCTGCCGAGGCGGTTGAGCACCGAGCTGGTGTCCCCGGACTGCCGCTCCAGCTGGCCGCCGGGCAGCTTCACGCTGACCCCCGCCCGCTGGGACTCGGCGTCGTTGGCCGTGATGACCGAGGCGTACTCCCAGGTGGTCACGGGAGCACGGTAGCCGGTCGGCCTCCGGCGCCCGCACGCCCCGGCGTCAGTGCGACCGGAGCGCCGGCTGCCCCCGTCGGGTCAGCCGGTCGCGCAGGCTCCGCGGCCGGCGCCCGTCCACCGCGGACACCTCGTGCCGCACCTGGACCGCGGGCGCCCGGCGCAGGAGGTCGTCGCCGCGGACGGAGAGGATGAAGGTCTCGCTGTGCTGACCGGGATCCCGGGGCAGGGACTCGAGGTGGCCGGCCTCGTGCAGGTCCGAGAAGAGCTGCAGCAGTTCCATCTGGCGCTGCCGCCAGGCCTCCAGGGCACCGCCCATCTCGCCCCGGCTCGGGTTGAGCTGCTGGACGAGCGCGAACACCGTCACAGGCCGGTTCGCGTTCCGCACGGCCTCCAGGACCGAACGGGCCTCGGTGCTGATCTGCATGCCCGGACGGTAGGTCGGCATCCGGGCCACGTCCCGCAGCCGACCTGCCGAAACTGCCGGTCCGGGCTGGCGCGCCTCGCCATACGTCCGAACGCGTTCCGGACCGGCGAGCCCTCAGCGCAGCCGGACAGGCACGCGGGCGGCGTGCCCGGGTCGGGTCAGCTGGCGCTTCACGGCCGTCCACCGCGGTGTCCACCAGTACGCCGCGATGACGACGGTCATCGGGATCCAGGCCAGCAGCGGCCACACCCACCACGACATGGCGTCTCCTCCCTCCGACGTCGTCATCGACGCCTGAGCCGGCGGGCGGACCGCCCCGTTGCGGGCGGGCTCACTGCCCGGCGTCCACCCTCCCGGGGGACACCGCGGCCGACCACCCCCAGCCAGGGGAGTCGGGTCCGCCTCACACCGGGGCTGGCGCCGGGTCACTCCGCGCCCGGGTCGCTGTCGTCGGCCGCGTCCTCGGAGCGGTCCCGGCCGAGGTCCCGCCGCTCGGCCGCGCGGATCACCATGCCCAGGACGACTCCGGTGAGGACCGCGAGCAGCACCCACCCGACGAGCAGCCACACCCACCAGGCCACCGCGTCCCCCCAGTCGGTCCGGGGTCCGAGGTGACGCACCGGAACGGCCACCCTGCTCGGTGCGACGCGGGCCGTGGGGGCACCACCGGTTCCCCCGCCCTGCGGGGGTGAACGCGCTCGCCCGCCCGCGTGAACCGGCGGCCTCCGCCGCTACAGCGCGCTCCCGGGTGCCGCCTCGTCTCTGACCAGCAACGCCACGCACTCGACGTGCGCGGTCATGGGGAAGGCGTCGAAGCCGCGCACGGCCTCCAGCCGGTACCCGGCGGACCGCAGGACGGCGACGTCGCGCGCGAGGGACGCCGGGTCGCAGGCCACGTAGACGACGGCTCGCGCCCCGGTGCCCGCGAGCACCCGGCTGACCGCCTGCCCGGCCCCGGCCCGCGGCGGGTCCAGGACGACGACGTCCGGTCCGGTGCCCAGCTCCGCCAACAGCTCGGTCAGCCCCTCGGCGTCGACCTCGCCCTGCCAGACCTCGGCCTGCGGCAGGTCGGCGAGGTTGGCCTCGGCGGCGGCGCAGGCGTCCGGGTCGGCCTCGACGCACACCACGCGGCCGTCCGGGCCGGCCTGCGGGGCCAGGGCGCCGCCGAACAGGCCCGCGCCGGCGTAGAGGTCGAGCACCGTCTCCCCCGGTCGCACCGCGGCGAGGGCCTCGACGGCGGCCACGAGCGCGTCGGCCGCCGCCGGGTGCACCTGCCAGAAGCCGGTGCCCTCGACCTCCCAGTCGCGGCCGGCGGCGGTCCGGGCGGCGCGGCCGGCCGGCTCGGTGGGGACGTCCTCCCCCGGCCGCAGCACGCGGGTGGACTGCGGCCGGCCCTGGCGGTCCCGCCGGGTGGTGGTCACCGTCCCGGTGGCGTCGACGGCGACGTCGACCGCGCCGGCACCCGGCCAGCGGCGGCCCAGCACGGCGCGGGCGGCCGGCTCGGCGGTGATCGGGCAGTCGTCGAGCAGCTCGAGGTCGTGCGAGCGGTGCTTGCGCAGCCCCGGCCTGCCCGAGCGGTCGACGGCGAACCGGGCCCGCGAGCGCCAGCGCAGCGGCCCGCCCGGCAGCTCCTCGACCGGCACGTCGACGTCCGGCAGGCCGGCCAGCCGGGCCAGCTGCTCGCGGACCACCGCCGCCTTCAGCCGGCGCTGCTCGGCCGGGGTGACGTGCTGCCAGTCGCAGCCACCGCACCGGCCCGGCCCGCTGTAGGGGCAGGGCCGCTCGATGCGCTCCGGCGAGGCGGTCAGCACCCGGACGGCGTCGGCGCGGCAGAAGCCGGGTTGCCGGTCCTCGGTGACCCGGACGACGACCCGCTCGCCGGGCAGGCTGTGCCGCACGAAGACGACCCGCCCCTCGTGCCGGGCCACGCAGTGCCCACCGTGCGCGACCGGCCCGACCTCGACCTCGAACTCCCGGCCGGTCCACCCGCCGCCGCGATCCGGCCGCGCGGAGGGGCCTCGGCCCCGCTGCAGGGACCCGCCGCGAGCCTGCGAGTGGCGGGGGGCAGCGGGGTCCTCACCCATACGGGGTCACCTCGGCGTCGTCGGTCAGCCCCCGCCGCAGGTCGCCGGGCGCCGGCCCGTCGCCACGGCCGAGCTCGTCGTCGCGGCCCACGGAGCTCTCCAGCTGCCACGGCACCGTGGTGATCATCACGCCGGGCTGGAACTGCAGCCGGGCCCGCAGGCGCAAGGCGCTCTGGTTGTGCAGGACGTTCTCCCACCAGTGGCCCACCACGTACTGGGGCACGAAGACGACCACCAGCTCGCGCGGACTGGCCCGGCGGATGCCCTTGACGAAGTCGAGGACCGGCCGGGTGATCTCGCGGTACGGGGACTCCAGCACGGTCAGCGCCACGGGGATGTCGTACTTCTCCCACTGCGCCTGCAGCGCGCGGGTCTCGGCGTCGTCGACGTTGACCGTCAGGGCGGTCAGCTGGTCGGGGCGGGTGGCCCGCGCGAAGGCCAGCGCCCGCAGTGTCGGCTTGTGCACCTTGGAGACCAGCACGATCGCGTGCACCTTGCTCGGCAGCGTCCGCGAGTCGGTGTCGGGCACCAGCTGCTGGGAGACGTTCGAGTAGTGCCGGTTGATGGCCTTCATGAGCAGGAACAGGATCGGCATCACCAGGAGGACCAGGTAGGCGCCCCGGGTGAACTTGGTGACGACGATGATCAGCAGGACGACCGTCGTCAGGGTGCCGCCGACCGCGTTGATCATCTGCGACCGGCGGATCCGGCTCCGGGCGGCGGCATCGGTCTCGGTGCGCAGCTCCCGGTTCCAGTGGCGGACCATGCCCCACTGGCCGATCGAGAAGCTCGTGAAGACCCCGACGATGTACATCTGGATCAGCCGGTTCACGTCGGCCTGGAACGCGAAGATCAGCAGCGCGGCGAAGCCGGCCAGCAGCAGGATGCCGTTGCTGTAGACCAGCTTGTCGCCGCGGGTGTGCAGCTGGCGGGGCATGAAGCGGTCCTGCGCCAGCACCGAGCCCAGCAGCGGGAACCCGTTGAACGCGGTGTTGGCGGCCAGGACCAGGACCAGCGCGGTCGCGGCCTGGATGTAGAAGAACCCGGGCGAGCCGTCACCGCCGAAGGTCGCCGCCGCCACCTGCGCGATGACCGTCCGCTGCGGCTCGGTCTCGCAGTCGGCGAAGCCCTCCAGGTCGCAGGGGTGCTCGACGTACTTGACCCCGGCCGCCAGCGCGAGCGCCGTCACGCCGGCGAACATGACCGCGGCGATGCCGCCCATGAGCGCCAGCGTCGTCGCGGCGTTCCGGCTCTTCGGCGGCTTGAACGCGGGGACGCCGTTGGCGATCGCCTCCACCCCCGTGAGCGCCGTGCAGCCGGAGGCGAAGGCCCGCAGCACGAAGAACACCAGCGCCAGCCCGGTGAGGTTCCCGAAGCCCGACTCGGGGGTGATCGTGAAGTCGGCGGTCTCGGCGACCACGGGCGAGTCGGTGAACAGGTCCCGGATGAGCCCGGTGGCGACCATCACGAGGATCCCGACGATGAACGCGTAGGTCGGGACGGCGAAGGTGCGTCCGGACTCCCGCAGCCCGCGCAGGTTGGCCGCCGCCAGCAGCGCGACCAGGCCGACGGCGATCAGCACGCGGTGCTCGTCGAGCGAGGGGAACGCCGAGATGATGTTGTCGGTGCCGGCCGCGACCGACACGGCCACGGTGAGCACGTAGTCGACGAGCAGGGCGCTGGCGACGGTCAGCCCGGCGAACTGGCCGTGGTTCTTGAACGCGACCTCGTAGTCGCCGCCCCCGGACGGATAGGCGCGCACCACCTGCCGGTAGGACAGCACCACGGTGCCCAGCAGCAGCACGACGGCGATCGCCAGCCACGGCGCCAGGTACAGGAAGGCCGTGCCGGCCAGGGTGAGGACGATGAGGATCTCCTGCGTGGCGTAGGCCACGGAGGAGAGCGGGTCGCTGGCGAAGATCGGGAGCGCGAGCCGCTTGGGGAGCAGCGACTCCCCGGCACGGTCGCTGCGCACCGGCCGGCCGAGGACCAGCCGTTTCGGGAGTTGTCCGAGGTCGGACAGGGTTGGCACGGCGGCGATGGTACGGACGCCGGGGGCCGGTGCGCCGCCTCCCGGAGGGTGAGTTCCGGCGCTCCGGAGCGGGGCTCCGCGCCGTCCCGGGTGTAGCTTCGCGCCCGGACAGCGCGGGGCGGACGGCGCCCGGCGCACCGGACCTGCGAACGGGGAGTCCCCAGTGCACGTGGTCGTGATGGGCTGCGGCCGCGTCGGCTCGGCGATCGCCCGCCGGCTCGAGGAGATCGGCCACAGCGTCGCGGTGATCGACCAGGACCCGGAGGCGTTCCGCCGGCTCGGCCCCGACTTCGCCGGCCGCCAGGTGACCGGCCTGGGCTTCGATCGCCAGACCCTGCTCGACGCCGGCGTCGACTCCGCCGGCGCGTTCGCCGCGGTGAGCAGCGGCGACAACTCCAACATCATCGCCGCCCGCGTGGCCCGCGAGACCTTCGGCGTCCAGCACGTCGTGGCCCGGATCTACGACTCGAAGCGGGCGGAGGTCTATGAGCGGATGGGCATCCCCAGCGTGGCCACCGTGCCGTGGACGGTGAACCGGCTGCTGCGCGAACTGCTGTCGGTGAAGGTCAGCGAGCTGTGGCGGGAGCCCACCGGCCAGGTCCTGCTCATGCGGGTGACGGTCACCGAGGGCTGGGTGGGCCGGAGGTTGACCGCCCTCGAGGCCGCCACGGGCGCCCGGGTGGCGTGGCTGGTGCGTTTCGGCGAGGCGGAGATCCCGACGCCGGCCACGGTGCTCCAGGACGGCGACCAGCTCGTCGTCGCCGCCACCGACGAGGTCACGATGCGGGTGCACCAGGTGGTCGAGCGGGGCCCCGAGGGAGGCGAGAACTGATGCGCGTGGCCATCGTGGGCGCCGGCGCCGTCGGCCGGTCGATCGCCGGCGAGCTGCTCAACAACGGGCACACCGTGATGCTCATCGAGAAGGACGGCCGGAAGGTGCGCACCCGCGCCGTCCCGGGCGCCGAGTGGGTCCAGGCCGACGCCTGCGAGGTCTCCTCGCTGGAGGAGGCCCAGCTGGCCACCTGCGACGTCGTGGTCGCCGCGACCGGCGACGACAAGGCCAACCTCGTCGTCTCGCTGCTGGCCAAGACCGAGTTCGCGGTCAACCGGGTGGTCGCCCGCGTGAAGGACCCGCGCAACGAGTGGCTCTACACCGAGGCCTGGGGCGTCGACGTCGCCGTCTCGACCCCGCGGGTGCTGGCCGCGCTGGTCGAGGAGGCGGTCACCGTCGGCGACGTCGTCCGGCTGATGAGCTTCCGCAAGGGCGCGGCCAACCTGGTGGAGATCACCCTCGCCGAGGACACCCCGTGGGTCGGCCGGCCGCTGCGCGACGTCCCCCTGCCCCGCGAGACGGTGCTGACGGCGCTGCTGCGCGGCGACCGCGTCATCACCCCGAGCCCCGACGAGCCGCTCGAGGCCGGGGACGAGCTGCTGTTCGTCACGCACGCCGACGTCGAGGAGCAGCTGCAGGAGGTCCTCTCCCCCGCGCGCTGAGGAGCCCGGCCGCTCAGGCGGCGGGGCGCTCCGGCCCGGCGGTCCCGGCTGCAGGCCCGGCCGGCTCCGCGCGGTGCCGGTGCAGCCGGGCCACGACCCACAGGGTCACGACGATCTCGACCGCGGTCACCGGCAGGCCCAGCACGAGCGACGCGGTGCCGAGCAACTCCACCTCGTCGGCCCGGTACAGCACGTACTGGACGACGGCCCGCACCAGGAACGTCGCCCCCCACAGGAGCGTCAGCCACGCGTAGGCGCGCACCATCCGCGGGTCCTCGCGCCAGTGCCGCTCCGGCTGGGGGTCGGTCGGCCGGGCACCGGTCTGCGGGTCCGGCGGCGGCCGGTGGTGCAGGGAGGCGTTGACCCGGCCGAGCCGCTGCCGCAGGCCCGGCATGGAGTGCGAGGCCATCGCCCCCAGGTGGCTGGGCGCGAGGAACTCGGCGACGACGCCGACCAGCGGCCATCGCACGGCGATCGAGCCGAGCAGCACCACACCGAGGGCGACGTTGCGGACCAGGCCCGGGACGAAGAAGTCGCGGGCCTGCCCGGAGGCGGCCGCGATGCCGACCGCGATGGCGACCCCGAACAGGCCGCTGACGGCCTGCTGGACGCTCTCCCGGCGCACCAGGCGGAGCGCGAAGACGAGGACGGCGGCGCCGATCGCGGCCCAGATGCCCGCCCGCAGCCCGCCCAGCGAGTTGGCCACGATGAACGCGAGGGTGGGCAGCGAGGCGTCGACCATGCCGCGCCAGCCACCGAGCTGCTCGAGCACCAGGTGCCGGTCGAACGTCACCCCCGTCGGCTCGTTCGCCGGCGCGCCGCCGGCCGGCTCGGGACGGCTCTCCCCCTCGGCCGCAGCCGTCACCCGGCGCTCAGTTCGTACCGGGGGTTGTAGATGACCTGGCGGCCGTCGAAGGAGGCGAACCGCCCGTGGGCGGTCAGGGTGCGGCCGGGCTCGATGCCGGGGATCCGGCGGCGGCCGAGCCAGACCAGCGTGACCGACCCCGAGCCGTCGAAGAGCTCGGCCTCCAGGGTGGGGACCGTCTCCCGCGGCGTGTACACGACCGACTTGAGCCGGCCGGTGACCGTGACGACCGCCCCCTTCCGGCACGCGCTCACCGGCTCGCAGCCGGCGGTCGCGGCGTCCTCCCGCAACTGCTCGGCGTCGATGGTCTGGTCGTCGGCGGTCAGTCGCTGCATTGTCCGCGCGAACCAACCGCCCGAACGGGTCTCCGTCACGGTGCCAGCGTAGATCGGCCCGGCGGCCGGGCGGCGCGCTCCTGCAGCCAGTCGCGCACCAGCGCCCACGGCGCGCCCGCCGGGTCGATGAGCAGCATGTGGTCGCCGGGGACGAGACGCACCTCCACCGGGCTCCCCTCGGCCGCGGCGGCCGCGGCGTACCGGGCGGTCTGCTCGGCCGGGACGTCGTCGTCGGCGGTGCCGTGCACGCACAGCAGGTCGACGCCGGCCGGCACCAGCCGCACCGGGTCGGCCGCCGCGTAGCGCTCGGGCGCCTCCTCCGGCTCGGCGCCGAGCAGCCCCTGGACCGCGCCGTCGCCCATCCCCTGGGCCGCGGCCAGCCCGAGGTCGAGCACGCCCGCCTGGAGCACGGCGGCGGTCACGCGCACCCGCGGGCGCGCCCCGGGGACGCCGTCGGGGAGCCGCTCGCGGCCGGCCACCCACGCGGCCAGGTGCCCGCCGGCGGAGTGGCCGACGACCGTGACGTCGGCGAGGTCGAGCCGGCCGGCCGCACCGTCCAGATCCGGCAGCAGGTCGACCGCGGCGGCGACGTCCTCGAGCGTGGCCGGCCAGCCGCCACCGGCCCCGACCCGCCGGTACTCGACGGCGACCGCGGCGAAGCCGGCTGCGGCGAGGTCCGCGGCCAGCGGGCGGGCCAGCTCGATGCCGTAGGGGGCACGCCAGAAGCCGCCGTGCAGCACCACCACGACCGGCGCCGGGCCCGCACCGTCGGGGAGGGTGAGCTCGACGAACTGATCGGGGTGCGGACCGTAGGAGGTCCTCATGCGCCCGGGGCCGGGAGCGTGCCGTCGCCCTCCGGCGGCCGCGCGGCCGCCTGGCGGCGGGCGGCCGCCTCCTGCGCGGCGGCCAACTGCTGGCGGGCCGCCTGCTGCGCGGCGACCTGCGCCGCGGCCTGCGGCGGCAGGGTCAGCGGCAGCTGCTCGCGCACGGGCATGGGGTCGGAGCCGCGGACGACGACGATCCGCCGGAAGGCCTCCTCCAGCACGGGTGCCGCCTCGGGGTCGGCCGCCGCGGGCCCGCTGATCATCCCGCGGAGGAACCAGCGCGGGCCGTCCACGCCGAGGAAGCGGGCCGCCCGGCGGACCGGCTTGGGTGCCGGCTGGCCCTGCTGCGCCGGCGGCGTGGTGAACACCGTGCCGGTC
Organism: Geodermatophilus sp. CPCC 206100; assembly: GCF_048569675.1. Lineage (NCBI taxonomy): Bacteria > Bacillati > Actinomycetota > Actinomycetes > Geodermatophilales > Geodermatophilaceae > Geodermatophilus > Geodermatophilus sp. CPCC 206100. Next base: position 103,260 of record NZ_JAQISV010000011.1, on the reverse strand, counting down.
AGCTCCGGCCCGAAGGGGCCCTCGACCTCCCGGAGCGAGCCGCCCTGCCCGGACGCGCTGCGGGCCAGCTCCGCGCGGACGTCGTCCCAGATGCCGGCCGCCCGTGGCGCGGCGAACGCCGACACCTGCAGCAGCGACTCCCCCGCCCGCAGCGTCGCGCCGATGACCTTCTGCTGGGCGTTGACGTCCACCCGCAGCTCCGTGCCGGGCGCGGCCGGCAGCTGCAGGGAGCCCAGGTCGATGCGGGCCACGCCGTCGGCGGGGGCGTCCGCCGCGTCCCAGGGACCCAGGGTCTCCTCGACCTCGCGCACCCGGTCCTGCGGGTCGGGGGGCACGCCCTTCTCGCGCAGGCTGCGGTCGATGCGGTTGCGTCGCCGTCCGAACGGCATGTCAGTTGCGTCCCTTCGCGTGTGCGCTCGCGTGCCCGCCGGTCGAGCCGTGCCCGCCGGTGCCCCGGGCGCTGTCCGGCAGCCGCTCGACCGGCACGAACCGAGCCTGCACGACCGGCTGCACGACCAGCTGCGCGACGCGGTCGCCGCGGCGCAGCCTCAGCGGCGTGGTGGGGTCGAGGTTGACCAGGTTGACCTTGATCTCGCCGCGGTAGCCGGCGTCGATCGTGCCCGGCGCGTTCACCAGGCTCAGACCCAGCCGGTGCGCCAGCCCCGAGCGCGGGTGCACGAAGCCGGCGTAGCCCTCCGGGATGGCCACGGCGACCCCGGTGCCGACCAGCGCCCGCTGCAGGGGCGCCAGCTCGACGTCCTCGGCGACGGTGAGGTCGGCGCCGGCATCGCCGGGGAGGGCGTAGGTCGGGACGGCGGTCTCCGGGGAGGACAGCCGGACCGGCACCTCCACCTCGGGGACGCCGGACCCGGGGACGGACGCGTCGAGGTCGGGCACGTCGGCGATCCTATGAGGACCCCCTCCTCCCCACCCCTCGCTCCGCTCGGGGCGGGACCCGGGAGGGGCCATGGCGACGGGGCCGGGGGGTTCGCGTCAGGACCGCGACTTGCGGAGGTCGGCCAGCACCCGGCGGGCGAGGGTCTCGGTGGCCTTGAGGTTGCCGCGGCCACCCAGCGCCGCCCCCACGAGGAACGGCGCGGCGGCGGGGACCGAGCGCGCCAGGCGGCGGGTCATCCGGCGGCGCAGCGTCTGCAGCCCGGCGGCGCCCAGCAGCCCCCCGAGGCCCGGGGCGGCGGCCGCGGGGTCGACCGCCCGCTGGGCCGACCAGCTGGACAGGTAGGCGAGGGCCCGCTCGCGGGCGTCCCCGCGCGCCGGCCGGCCGTGGAGCTCGTGCAACTCGCCGAGGAGCACCACCTCGACGCCGGCGGTCAGGACCGTCTCGGCGCCCAGCTCCAGCGGGAGCGCCAGCAGCGAGGCCGGGGCGAACCACTGGGCGGCCGACAGGCCGCCGGTCGCCGCGCCGATCCCGGCCGTGAGGCGACCGGCCCGGGCGACGAGGGCATCGGCGATCTCCTCGTCGGTGGCGCCCGGGTGGGCCGCGCGGAGCCGATCGGCGTCCCGGATGGGCAGCCGCGGCGCGGCGGCGGCGAGCAGGTCGCCGAGCACCGCGGCCGGCGCCCGGTCCGCCCCGGCGTCCGCGGCCGAGGAGCCCGGGTCGGGCGCGCTGCCGCGCCCGACCCGGCTGGCGGCGACCGAGGCGACGGCGGAGACGACGTCCCTCAGGGTCGAGGCGGCCGCCCGGCGGCCCTCCTCGGAGGTGACCCCGGCGACCAGCCCGGAGACGGCGTCGGCCACCACCCGGCCGGCGCGGCCGAGCGGGGACTCGACGGCCGTGCCGTTCTGCGGCGGAGCGGCCGGCACCGGCCGCGGCGGCGGGACGTCGCGCACCGATGCGGTGCGCTCGCGGTCCTCGGTCACTGGGTTCCCTCCTGTCGAGCGCCCTCCCCTGCCCTCAGTGTGCGAGAGCCGGGGAGGACGGCGCCCCAGCCCCGAGCCTGCGAGGGGTGGGGAGGACGGGCGGCCCCCCTGCAGGGTCACGCCGCGAGCCTGCGAGTGGCGGGGGGCAGGGGGTCCCACCTCGGCTCCTGGCCCCGTCCCGGGCCCCGCCCCGAGCCTGCGAGGGGTGGGGAGGACGGGGTCCTTTCTCAGGCCGCGCAGTCGCGGCAGTACAGCTGGTCGCCCTTGGTGGCGGCCAGCCGGCTGCGGTGCTGGACCAGGAAGCAGCGGGAGCAGGTGAACTCGTCCTCCTGCTTGGGGAGGACGCGGACGGTGAGCTCCTCGTTGGACAGGTCCGCACCGGGGAGCTCGAGGTTCTCGTTGAAGTCCGTCTCGTCGACGTCGACCGACGAGGACTGCGCCTCGGCCCGCCGCGCCTTGAGCTCCTCGAGCGAGTCCTCGCCGAGCTCGTCGGCCTCGTTGCGGCGCGGGGCGTCGTAGTCGGTGGCCATGGGGTGTGCCCCTCCTCCGGGGTTCTCGCGGGCGGCGGCGCCCGCTTCGTCTGACGTCGGCGCCGGAGCGCCGTCGTCCTGGCCGGTCGCAGAGGCGACCGGTGGTCTGCAGGCCGGCGCCCGTTGCTCGAGCTCCGGCCGGTCTGGTGGCCCGCGCCTCAGGCCTCCCCGGGACGGCGGGGCCGGTGGCGCTGGACGACCAGCGGACCCCCCAACGTCGCGCGGTCCCGGTTTGTGCCCGACTCGGCGACGAGTCGGGCACGGTGGGTCCGGATCGATCGGACGGGCCGCGGAGCGCCAGAGGTTACCCTGCGCCGATGCCGAGTCCCGTGGGTGCCGACCCAGCCGTCGTCGGGCCCTACCTCGCCACCGTCCTGGGCGACGAGAGCTGGCGTTCGGTGCACCTCGAGCTCCTCGCCGCGGGCATGTCCAACCTCACGTACGTCGTCACGCCGGAGGGCGGGGCGCCCGGCGACGCGGTGATCCTGCGCCGGCCGCCGACCGGCGCGGTGCTGGCCACCGCGCACGACATGGCCCGCGAGCACCGGGTCATCAGCGCCCTGGGGCCGACGCCGGTGCCCGTCCCCCGGACGCTGCACCTGTGCACCGACCCGGCGGTCCTGGGCGCGCCCTTCTACGTGATGGAGCGCGTGGTCGGCCTGCACGTCGTCGACCGCCTCCCGGACGGCTACGCCGACGACCCGGCCCAGCGCCGCGCGATCGGGATCGGCCTGGTCGACGTCCTGGCCGACCTGCACGCCGTCGACCACGAGGCCGTGGGGCTGGCGGACTTCGGCCGGCCGGAGGGCTTCATGGCCCGGCAGGTCCGCCGCTGGACGACGCAGTGGGACGCCACCCGCGACCGCGACCGCCCCGGGCTGGACGCCCTGGCCGCCCGGCTGGCCGAGACGGTGCCGGCCACCCAGCGGAACGCCGTCGTCCACGGCGACTACCGCCTCGACAACTGCCTGCTGGACCCCGATCGCCCCGGCGGGGTCCGGGCGGTGCTCGACTGGGAGATGTCCACGATCGGTGACCCGCTCGCCGACCTCGGGATGCTGTCCGTGTACTGGCCCCAGGCCGGGGAGGAGAGCGTCGCCGGCCAGAGCACGGTCACGGCGCTGCCCGGCTTCCCGACCCGGGCCGAGGTCGCTGAGCGGTACGCCGTCCGGAGCGGGCTCGACCTGACCCACCTGTCCTGGTACGTCGGGTTCGCCTACTTCAAGTTCGCCGCGATCGTGGCCGGCATCGTCGCCCGCTCGGCGGCCGGCGCCATGGCGGGCAAGGACACCTCGGGCTACGCCGAGCGCATCGACCCGTGCGTCGAGCTGGGACGCGCCGCGCTCGACGACGGTGCGATCTAGCGCGTCCCGGCGGCTCTAGACTCCCGCCGACCGTCAGCTCCGAGGGGGAACCGTGACCGCGCCGACCGCCGACCGACCTGCGGTGCGTCCGCGCAGTGGCCGACGGCCCATCCCGCCGCTGATCTTCCTGCTGGTCCTCGCCCTGGCCGCGCTCGCCGTGTGGTGGAACGTGCTCCAGGACGAGCAGGACCGGGACGCGGCCCAGGCGGCGGCGTGCACCTCCGCCTCCGCGGCTCCCCCGTCGCTGGACCCGACCACGGTCTCGCTGCGGGTGCTCAACGCCAGCGACACCGCGGGGCTGGCGCAGACGGTCGCCGCCGAGCTGCAGGCCCGCGGGTTCGTCGTCGACGAGATCGCCAACGACCCCACCGGCCGCGAGGTCACCGGTCCTGGCGAGCTCCGGCACGGCCCGCGGGGCAACGACGCCGCCGCCTACGTCGGCCTCCACCTGCGCGGCGCCGGGGACCACCTCGACACCCGGGCCACCGCCCAGGTCGACGTCGTCCTCGGGCCGGAGTTCGTGTTCCCCGACAGCCTCGCCACCGGCGAGCAGGTCGACGCCGCGCTGAGCACCGCCGAGAGCGCCGCCGCGGCCTGCTGAGAGAGGACCCCGTCCAGGGCCCCACCCGGCCCCGTCCCGGGCCCCGCCCTGAGCGTGCGACGGGTGGGGAGGACGGGGTCATCTCTCAGTGGAGGCGGTCCAGCAGCGTGACGAACGGCTCGGCGACCGACGGGGCCACCGCGATGCCCAGCGGCTCGGCGAAGGCCCGGCCGGGCAGCCCGGTGACCACCGCTCCGGCCTCGGCGGCGACGAGCGCCCCGGCGGCGAAGTCCCACCGGTTGAGGTGCAGCTCGTAGTAGGCGTCGATCCGGCCCGCGGCCACCGTGCACAGGTCCAGGGCGGCCGACCCGTGCCGCCGGATGTCGCGGACGTGCGGCAGCAGCTCGGCGACGACCGCGCCCTGCGCCCGGCGCTGCTCGGCCCGGTACCCGAAGCCGGTGGCGACCAGGGTCTGCTCGAGGGAGGCCGGCCGCCCGACGGCGAGGGGCACCGGCTCGCCGTCCCCGACCGTCAGCGTGGCACCGCCCCCGGCCGTCGCCGCGTACCGCTCACCGGTGGCCACGTTGAGCACGACCCCGGCCCGGACCACCCCGTCGACCTCGGCGGCGATGGACACCGCGAAGGCCGGCAGGCCGTAGACGAAGTTCGTCGTGCCGTCGATGGGGTCCACCACCCAGCGCACCCCGCTGCTGCCGGGCCGCTCGCCGCCCTCCTCCCCCAGCAGCCCGTCGTCCGGCCGGGCCGCCAGCAGGCGCGCGACCACCAGCTCCTCGCAGGCCCGGTCGACGGCGGTGACCATGTCCACGGGGCTGGACTTCACGTCCACCTCCGCGGTCGCGGTCGCGCGGCCGCGGGCCACCAGGCCGGCGGCCTCGCGGGCGGTCGTCACGGCGAGGTCGAGGAGGGTGGCCGGGTCCACGTCGGTGGTCACGCGCCGATCCTGCCCGAGCCCCGGTGCCGCGAGCGGCGCCGGTCACTACCCTGACCGCGTGCTGGGCTTCGGGGTGGACATCGGTGGCAGCGGCATCAAGGGGTGCCTGGTCGACCTCGAGAAGGGCGAGCTGCAGGGCGAGCGCCTGCGCATCGAGACGCCGCAGCCGGCACTCCCCCAGGCCGTGTACGACGTCGTCGCCCGCATCGTCGGGCACTTCGAGTGGCAGGGCCGCGTCGGCGTCACCTTCCCCGGCGTCCTGAAGCAGGGCGTCGCGCACACCGCCGCCAACGTCGACAAGACCTGGCTCGGGACCGACGTCGCCGCCGGCCTGGACGCCGTCCTGCCCGGCGGCGTCCAGACGCTCAACGACGCCGACGCCGCGGGCGTGGCCGAGATGCGCTACGGCGCCGGCCGCGACAAGAGGGGCGTCGTGCTGATGCTGACCTTCGGCACCGGCATCGGCAGCGCGCTGTTCACCGACGGCGTCCTCGTGCCCAACACCGAGTTCGGGCACATCCAGGTCGACGGCGAGGACGGCGAGCGGCGGGCGTCGGCGGCCGCCCGGGAGCGCGAGGACCTCAGCTACCCCGAGTGGGCCCGGCGCGTCGACCGCTACCTCGACGTCCTCGAGGCCGGCGTCTGGCCCGACCTGATCATCGTCGGCGGCGGGGTGAGCAAGAAGGCACACAAGTGGGTCCCGCTGCTGTCCACCCGCACACCGGTCGTCCCCGCCGAGCTCCTGAACGACGCCGGCATCGTGGGCGCCGCCCTCGCGGCGGAGGAACACATCGGCCAGTGACCCAGCGTGACCGGCGGTGGCCGTCGGCACCCACACCGCGGACACGGAGGGTGACTGCGGGCCCGGCGCCCGACAAAGACCCTCTTGCGGGCGAGGGCTGCCCGTGCTGAACGGTGGAACCAGCTCCGCGCGTCGTTACAATGGATGAGCCCCGCCCCGTCGCTCCCCAGCCGTGAGGCATCCCCCGTCTGCACACCGGTGAAACTCCGGTGCCCGGTGGGGACCTCAGCTCCGGACGTCGGCCGGGGCCGCTGCCCGGGGACCAGATGGCCCCCAGGGGAACGCACCCAGCACGGGAAGGAACCTGAGTGCCCGCCGATCAGCCAGCACCGGACGCAGCCGCACGGAGCACCCGCTCCACGACGGTCGCCGCCGGTCCCCGGGCCACCCGGACCAGCGCACCGGTATCCGCGGGGGAGGCCGGAGCCGCTCCGGCCAAGGCCCCCCGCAAGAAGGCCCCGGCGAGGTCCGCCCCCGCCAAGGGCGCCCGCACGCCCACCACCACCCCGTCGCCGGGTGGTGGTGAGGGAGCCGTGCTGACCGCCGTCGCGACCGAGAACCCCGCGGTCGCGGTCATCGACCCGGCCGGCGGGGAGGGCCTCAAGATCGACGAGACCGTCGTCGCCGGTCCCGACGGCGTCGCCGACGAGCCCACCCCCGAGGAGGCCGAGGCCGCCGGCGGCGACTTCGAGTGGGACGACGAGGAGGAGTCCGAGGCGCTCCGGCAGGCCCGCAAGGACGCCGAGCTCACCGCGTCGGCCGACTCGGTCCGCGCCTACCTCAAGCAGATCGGCAAGGTCGCGCTGCTCAACGCCGAGGAGGAGGTCGACCTCGCCAAGCGCATCGAGGCCGGCCTCTACGGCGCCGAGCGGCTGCGCCAGGCCGAGGAGGAGAACCAGAAGCTCTCCCCCCAGATGCGCCGCGACCTCAACTGGATCGTGCGCGACGGCGAGCGGGCCAAGAACCACCTGCTGGAGGCCAACCTCCGCCTCGTGGTGTCGCTGGCCAAGCGCTACACCGGCCGCGGCATGGCGTTCCTGGACCTCATCCAGGAGGGCAACCTCGGCCTGATCCGCGCGGTGGAGAAGTTCGACTACACCAAGGGCTACAAGTTCTCCACGTACGCCACCTGGTGGATCCGGCAGGCGATCACCCGCGCGATGGCCGACCAGGCCCGCACCATCCGCATCCCGGTGCACATGGTCGAGGTCATCAACAAGCTCGGCCGCATCCAGCGCGAGCTGCTCCAGGACCTCGGGCGCGAGCCCACCCCGGAGGAGCTGGCCAAGGAGATGGACATCACCCCGGACAAGGTGCTGGAGATCCAGCAGTACGCCCGGGAGCCCATCAGCCTCGACCAGACCATCGGCGACGAGGGCGACAGCCAGCTCGGTGACTTCATCGAGGACTCCGAGGCGGTCGTCGCGGTCGACGCGGTGAGCTTCACGCTCATGCAGGACCAGCTGACCAGCGTCCTGCAGACCCTGTCCGAGCGGGAGGCCGGCGTCGTCCGGCTGCGCTTCGGGCTGACCGATGGCCAGCCGCGCACGCTGGACGAGATCGGCCAGGTCTACGGGGTGACCCGGGAGCGGATCCGGCAGATCGAGTCCAAGACGATGTCGAAGCTGCGTCACCCCAGCCGGTCGCAGGTGCTGCGCGACTACCTGGACTGACGAAGGACCCCCTCGCCCCTCGACCCTCGCTCGGCTCGGGTCGGGCCCCTGCGAGGGGGCCGTTCCAGCGCGTCACGTGAACGGACCCGGCCTCACGGCCGGGGCCGTCTGCGTCCCCGGGCGGTGTCGGGCGTGTGTCGTTCGTCACGGCTGGATGTCGGGGAGGTCACGATCTCACCCCGACGAGGCCCTCGGGCCGTGTACGCGGCCATCGCCCGGGTAAGCGGCGTAGCGTGGGGGACGTCGAGACAGCAGCGGACCCACCGGCCGGACCATGACCGGCGCACCGAAACGACCCACCACCGAGCACCACGAGACACGCCTGCACCACCCAGTGACGTCCCTGCTGACCCGTCCCATCCGTGTCGTACGTCCCAGCCCGCCACACCGGCGAGTCCAGCGTCCGATCGGCCGGTCCGGGAACACAGGAGGGCATCCTGGCGCTGTGCAGGAGGCCGATCCGCAGCCGCGGGTCCGTGCGGTAGAGAGCGAGTGATGACCCAGATGACCCAGACGCTGACGACGACCCCGCCCGCCGACGAGCTGGTCGTTCCCTTCCACTGTGACCGTTGCGGCGCGCTGGCCAAGGTGCGGGTTGTGCTCGCCAGCGGCAGCGACCTCGTCTTCTGCGGGCACCACGCCCGTGAGTACGAGGGCAAGCTGCGTGACATCGCCGTCGACATCATCGACACCGACGGCGAGCAGCGCCTCACCACCTGATCGAGCGGCTATCGTCGCGCACAGCGATGAAGCCCTCACCCGACGCCGCCGCCGGCGTCCCTGATCCGCTCGATGCGGACGGGACGCCGGCGGCTCCGTCGTTCCCGGGGATCCCCGGTCGACGGCCACCCGGAGATCCCGCGATGCCACAGCAGCACACCCAGCAGGACCAGACCGCCCGGATCGACGCGGAGCCGTTCTCCGACGACACGCGGCCGGTCCCCCGTGACCGCGGCCCGGTCGGCCCCGACGTGCCCGGCCGGCCCACCCCGCTCGCCGGCCCTCCGACGACCCCCGAGGTGCCGGCGGCCCCCACGGCCTCGGCAGCCGACGCACCGGCCGCCGAGGCCGACGCACCGGTGGCTGCGGCCGCCGCACCGGCCGATGCACCGGTCGCTGAGCCCGCGCGGCCGCCGGCCGAGCAGGACGAGACGCAGGACATCCGCTTCGCCGAGGGCGAGGCCCCGGGCCAGCTCCCGACGGCGATCGGCTCCGCGCCCAGCGCCCCCGCCGACACCCCGGTCGAGACCACCGTCGCCTCCACCGGCGTCCTGCCGGCCGTCCAGTCCGACGCGCCCGCCGGTGACCCCGACCCGGGCGGCGCACCCGACGTCCCGGCGGACGGCGGGTCGGGCGGGGGCGACGCGGGGAGCCCCGGCTCCGACGTCCCGGGTCCGCGCCGCCCCTGGTGGCGCCGCCCGGCCGTGGTCGCCCCCGTGGCCGCCGTGGGCGTGCTGGCCGCCGCCTACGGGGTGGACCTCCTGGTGGCCGGCGGCGACGTGCCGCGCAACACCGTGGTGGCCGGCGTGGACATCGGCGGCCTCTCCCCCGCCGCGGCCGCGGAGCGGCTGGAGCAGCAGCTGGCGCCGCGGGTCACCGCGGACCACGTGGTCGTCGCCGACGACGTCCAGGCCAGCCTCTCCCCCGCCACCGCCGGCATCACGCTCGACGTCGACGGCACGGTGGACGCGGCCGACGACCAGCCCCTCAACCCGTGGACGCGGCTCACCTCGTTCTTCGGCGAGCGGGACATCGCGCCGGTGATGACCGGCGAGGACACCGCGCTGACCGCCCAGATCGATGCCATCGCCGAGCAGGTCGACCGCGCCCCGGTGGACGCCACCATCGCGATCGAGGGCACCACCGCCCGCGTCGTCGAGCCCGAGGACGGCCGGGCGCTGGACCGCGAGGGCGCCGCGGCCGCGGTCACCGACTTCCTCGCCGCCGGCGGGGACCCGAGCACCCCGATCGAGCTGCCGGTCGACGTCACGGCGGTCTCGGTCGACGCCGACGCGGCGCAGCGGGTGCTCGACGCGACGGTGACCCCCGCGCTGGCCGCCCCGGTCACCGTGAGCAGCGACGACAGCGCGACCTCGGTGGAGATCCCGGAGACCGCGATCGCCGCCTCGCTGACCTTCACGCCCCAGGAGAGCGGCGAGCTCGCCGTCGCCGTCGACCCCGCCCGCCTGCAGGAGGCGATGGGCGACGACTTCGCCGCGTTCGGCACCCCCGCCGAGGACGCCCGCTTCGAGCTGAGCGGCGGCGCGGTGACCGTCGTCCCCTCCGTGGACGGCACCGGGGTCGACCCCGCCGCGCTGTCCGGCCAGCTGCTCGAGGTGTTCCCGCAGCCGGCGCCCCGGACCGTGACCGCGCGGCTGGGCCCGGTCGAGGCCGAGTTCAGCACCGCCGACGCCGAGGCGCTGGGCATCCGCGAGGAGATCAGCACCTTCACGACCAACTTCACCAGCGCGGCCAGCGGCACCAACATCCGCGTCGCCGCCGCCGAGATCGACGGCGCGATCGTCCGGCCCGGGGACACCTTCAGCCTCAACGGGTACACCGGCCCGCGGGGCACGGCGCAGGGCTACGTGGAGGCCGGCGTCATCCAGAACGGCGCCTTCGCGACCGCCGTCGGCGGCGGTGTGAGCCAGGTGGCCACGACGCTGTTCAACGCCGTCTTCTTCGCCGGCCTCGAGGACGTCTACCACAAGCCGCACAGCTTCTACATCAGCCGCTACCCGGCCGGCCGCGAGGCGACGGTCTACTACGACTCGATCGACCTCAAGTTCCGCAACGACAGCGACACCGGCGTCTACATCGACACCCAGTGGACGCCGAGCTCCCTGACGGTCACCTTCTACGGGACCAAGCGCTACGAGATCGAGTCGCTCAGCAGCAACCGGTTCAACCAGCGGCAGCCCGTGGTCCAGGAGAAGCCGGACGACGGCAGCTGCAGCCCGCAGGGCGGCTCCACCGGCTTCGACATCACCGTGACCCGCGTGTTCCACGACGCCGCCAGCGGCGCGGAACTCAAGCGGGAGGACTTCCAGACCCGCTACGCCGCCGAGCCGGTCATCCGGTGCATCCCGGTCGCGCCCGCCCCGGACGCCGCGCAGCCCCCGGCCCCCGCGCCGGGCGGCTGACCCGCCGCCCGGGCTCGCCCGTTCGGGCGACCGGAGCGGCGCGCGGAACGCCGGCCGGCCGTCGGCCTCCGCACTGACGTGCACACTGGGGCGGTGAGCACCGTCCTGCCCGGGGGGTCACCGGCCCGCGCCGGCAGCGGCCCGGACGGTGCCGAGGGCGAGCATCCCACCCCCGATCCCGCGCCGGAGCCGGCCGCCCCCGCCTCGCCGGGGCGGCTGGCCCGCTGGCCCGCGCCGGCGCGGGTGCCCCTGCAGGTCCTGGGCCGCACGCTGGCCAAGGCCTGGCAGGACCGCATCCTCGGGCTGTCGGCCGAGGCCGCCTTCTGGCAGATCCTGTCCGTGCCGCCGCTGCTGATCGGGCTCCTGGGCTCGCTGGGCTACCTCGGGAGCTTCATCGGCACCGCCTCGGTGGCCGAGATCGAGGAGCAGCTGCTCACCGCGTCGGCCGAGGCGCTGACGCCGGACGTCGTCGACTCGCTCGTGCGGCCCACCCTGGCCGACATCCTCGGCTCGGGGCGGCTGGACCTGGTCAGCGTCGGCTTCCTGCTCTCGCTGTGGGCCGGCTCCTCGGCGACGGCGACGTTCATGAACACCATCGTCATCGCCTACGACCAGCGCGACGTCCGGGGGCCGATCGCCACCCGGCTCATGGCGCTGTGGCTCTTCGTCGTCGGCATGGTGCTGGCGGTGCTGACCCTGCCGCTGCTGGTGCTCGGCCGGGGCGTGCTGGTCGCGCTGCTGCCGGCGGACTGGCAGGACACCGGGACGGTGCTGGTCAACGCCGTCTACTGGCCGTTGGTGCTGGTCGGCCTCGTGCTGGCCCTGACGAGCTTCTACCACGTGGTGCTGCCCCGGCGGCTGCCGTGGCGCCGGCACGTGCCGGGCACGCTGCTGGCGGTGGCGTTCTTCCTCGTGGCCGTCCTGCTGCTGCGGGCCTACGTGTCCGACATCCTCACCGCGACGCTGCCCTACGGGGCGCTGGCCACCCCCATCGCGGCCCTGCTGTTCTGCTTCTTCTTCGGGATGGCCGTCCTGCTCGGCGCCGAGCTCAACGCGACCATCCAGACCCGCTGGCCGGCGCCGCTGCGCCGGCACCTCAAGCGGCGGCAGGAGCGGCGGGCGCAGAAGCTGGACCGCGCCCGCCGCCTCGACCTGCTCTGAGGCACCCCCGGCCCAGGCGTCCCGCCCCGGCTCCTCGCCCGCTCACTCCTTGCGGAGCTGCTCGTAGGCCTCCTTGCAGGCCGGGCAGACCGGGCTGCCGGGCTTGGGGCTCTTCGTCACCGGGAAGACCTCGCCGCACAGCGCCTCCACCATCGTGCCCATGACGGCGCTCTCGGCGATCTTGTTCTTCTTGACGTAGTGGAAGACCTCGTTGGCGTTGCCGGTGTCGCCCTCGCGGACGTCGGGCTTCTCGAGGATGTCGGTGCTGCTCACGCGCTGCTCCCTGGGGCTCGCGGGACCGGGGCCGGGAGGCGCCCGCCAGGCGACTCCCCCGCCCTCCATCATGGCAGGGTGCACGCCCTGGACCCCGACCTCCCCGACCGGCTCTCCCCCGAGGTCGCCGACGCGCTGGCCGCTGGCGACCCGGTGGTGGCGCTGGAGAGCACGCTGCTGGCCCACGGGCTGCCCCGGCCGGACAACCGCGCCGCGGCCGACGAGGTGGAGGCCGCCGTCCGTGCGGGCGGCGCGGTGCCGGCGACCATCGCCGTCCTGGACGGGGTGCCGCACGTCGGGCTGACGGCAGCACAGGTCGACCGGGTGTGCGCCGACCCCGGCCTCGCCAAGCTCGGCGTGCGCGACCTGCCGGTCGCCGCCGCCCTCGGGGTCAGCGGCGCGACGACGGTCGCCAGCACCGCGCTGCTGGCCGCGCGGGCCGGCATCGGCGTCTTCGCCACCGGCGGCCTGGGCGGGGTGCACCGGCAGGCGGCCGACACCTTCGACGAGTCCGCCGACCTCACCGCCCTCGCCCGCACCTCGCTGGTCGTCGTCTGCGCCGGCGTCAAGTCGATCCTCGACGTCCCGGCCACCCTGGAGCGGCTGGAGTCGCTGTCGGTCACCGTCGTCGGCTACCGCACCCGCGCCTTCCCCGGCTTCTACGTCGCCGACTCCGGGGCGCGGCTGGACTGGTCGGTGGACGACGCCGCGCAGGCGGCCGCCGTCTTCGCCGCCCGCCGCGCCCTGGCGCCGGGCGCGGTCGTCGTCGCCAACCCGCTGCCGGCCGGCGAGCAGCTGGACCCGACGCTGCACGACCGGGTGATCGCCGACGCGCTGGCCGCGGCGGAGGCGGCCGGGGTGCGCGGCAAGGCGGTCACGCCGTTCGTCCTCGACCACCTGCACCGGGCCAGCCGGGGGGCCACCCTGGCGGTCAACGTGCGGCTGGTGCTGCGCAACGCCGAGCTGGCCGGGCGGATCGCCGCCGCGCTGTCCGCGCTCCCCGCCCGGGCCCGCTGACCCGTGGTTCGCCCCGCCCTCGTCGTCGGCGACCTGGCCACGGACGTCGTCGTGGTGCTCTCCGGGGAGCCGGCGCCCGACTCCGACCGGCCGGCGCGGATCCGCAGCCGCGGCGGTGGCGCCGGGGCCAACGTCGCCGCCCACCTGGCCCGGCTGGGCACCCCCGTGGTGTTCGCCGGGTGCGCGGGGGACGACGCCGCCGGGACCGGGCTGGTCGCCGAGCTGGTGGCCGACGGCGTGTCGCCGGCCGTGCGGACCGTGGCGGGCGCGCCCACCGGGACCATCGTCAGCCTGGTCGAGCCCGGCGGCGGCCGCAGCATGCTCGCCGACCGCGGGGCGAACCTCGCCCTCCGGCCCGAGGACGTGCCGCCGCCGTCCCCGGGCGGGCACCTGCACCTGTCGGGCTACACGCTGCTGGACCCGCGGCCCCGCGCCGCCGGGCTGGCGGCGCTGGCCGCGGCCGTCGCCGCCGGCGCCACGGTCTCGATCGACCCGGCCTCCAGCGGGCCCCTGGCGCGCTACGGCGTCGACCGGTGGCTGGCCGACACCGCCGCGGCCACCCTGGTGCTGCCCAACGCGGCCGAGGCCCGGCTGCTCACCGGCTGCGCCGACCCCGCCGCGGCGGCCCGCGCGCTCGCCGGCCGGCACGCGCTCGCGGTGGTGACGCTCGGGAGGGACGGCGCCCTGTGGGCCTCGGGGCGGGAGCTGGTGCACCGGCCGGCCCACCGGGCGACCGTCGTCGACACCACCGGCGCCGGGGACGCGTTCGCCGCCGGGCTGCTGTCGGTGTGGCTCGCCGATCCGACCGACCCGGTGCGCGCGCTGGAGGCAGGCCTGGCCGCGGCCGCCGCCGTGGTGGGGCGGGCCGGCGCCCGCTAGTGCTCGATGACCCGGCCCGGGCGGGCGGGGTTCTCCAGGATCCGGTCGGGGCGGCCCGGCGCGTAGCGGTTCGGGTCCAGCTTCTTCTTGGGCGGCCGGTCGTTGGCCATCATGACCGCGATCCAGGGCAGCACCACACCGAGCACTGCGAAGACCAGCGCCAACCACAGCGTCTGGTAGAAGACCGCGGCCAGCACGAGGGCCACCGCACGGACGGCCATCGTGATCACGTACCGCCGCTTCCGCATCGCGTGCTGCTCGTCGAGGCCGAGCTGGGCCTCGGTGATGAGCACCGGTTCGGGCCGACGGGAACGCGCGGGCTGCTGGCTCGAGGCCACGGGCTTCCTCCCCTCCGCCGGCTCCACGGGAGCCCGGCGGATCCCTCCACGAGCTGCTCCGCCCGACGTCCCGACGGCGTCCGGGTCCCGGCGCAGCCCGGGTGCGACGCCCATGGTGCCACCGGTTCCGGGACCGTGCCGAGACCCCGTGCGCGCCGTTCTCAGGAGCCCGCGGCAGCCTTCGCGGCCTGCTTCTTCTCCTGCTTGGCGCGACGCACATCGGCCAGCGACTCGGGCCCGGTGATGTCGGCGACCGACCGCCGCGAGCCGTCCTCGCCGTACTCGCCGGCCGCCTCCCGCCATCCCGGAGGGGTCACTCCGTACTGCTTGCCCAGCAGCGCGACGAGGATCTTCGTCTTCTGGGCGCCGAACCCGGGCAGCTCCCCGATCCGCTTCACCAGGTCCCGGCCGTCAGGAGCGTCGGCCCACAGCGCCTCCGCCCGGCCGTCGTAGCGCTCGACCAGCAGCCGGCAGACGGCCTGGGCGCGGCCGGCCATCGACCCGGGATAGCGGTGGATGGCCGGAGGCCCCTGGAACCAGGCGGTCATCCGCTCCGGGTCGGCCTCGGCGATGGCGGCCGCCGACAGGGTGTCGACCCCCATGCGGTCGGCCAGCAGGCGGGGCCCCGCGAACGCCCGCTCCATGGGGAACTGCTGGTCGAACAGCATCCCGAGCAGCAGCGCGAGCGGGTCGCGGCCGAGCAGCTCGTCGGCCGCGGGGTCCTGGGTGAGGGTCAGGTTCGGCACGGTCGCCGATCCTGCCGCATCTTGTGGGGAGCGATCCCGACCCCAGTCGCGGCACCGGACGGGTCGCTGCACTCCTGATGGGTGCCCACGGACGGCGCTGCGGTGATCCGCCGGTGCGGAGCTCCGCCGTAGGAGCTGGTCGCCATGAGCATGCAGCTGCGCACGTCCATCGACATCGCTGCTCCACCCGGGCGGGTGTGGCAGGTCCTGACCGACCTGGCCGGCTATCGCGAGTCGAACCCCTTCATCACCTCCGCGGCGGGCTCCGTCGCCGTGGGGCAGCGGCTCACCCTGCGCCTGCAGCCGGTCGGCGCTCGAGGGGTGACGCTGCGCCCGACCGTCCAGGAGGTGACTCCAGGCTGGCGACTGCGGTGGCTGGGACCTGGCGTAGCCGGGGTCTTCGACGGCGAGCACGTCTTCACCCTCGACAGCCGGCCCGGCGGCGGGGCTAGCCGGCCAGCTCCCCGGATCCGCCCGGGAGCGCGACGGCCGGGGCCGCGGTGTGGTGGCGCCCCATCGGCAGCATCAGCGGCTTGCCCGAGGTCGGGTCGACGACGACCCGGCTGTCGAGACCGAAGACGGCGCGCACGCAGTCCTCGGTGAGCACGTCGGCGGGGTCGCCGGCGGCGTGCACCCGTCCGCCGGAGAGCGCGACCAGGTGGTCGGCGTAGCGGGCGGCGAGGTTGAGGTCGTGCAGGACCATGACGATGGTCGTGCCGCGCGCCCGGTTGAGGTCGGTGAGCAGATCGAGCACCTCGATCTGGTGGGCGACGTCGAGGAACGTCGTCGGCTCGTCCAGCAGGAGCAGGTCGGTCTGCTGGGCCAGTGCCATCGCGATCCACACCCGCTGGCGCTGGCCTCCGGAGAGCTCGTCGACGGCGCGGTCGGCCAGCGTCGTCGTCGCCGTCGCCTCGAGGGCAGCCGCCACGGCGGCGTCGTCGTCCCGGCTCCACCGGGAGAACACGCCCTGGTGGGGATGGCGGCCACGGCCGACGAGATCGGCGACCGTGATGCCCTCCGGCGCGATGGGCGACTGCGGCAGCAGGCCCAGGGTCCGGGCCAGCTCCTTGGCGGGCATCCGGTGCACCGCCTTGCCGTCGAGCAGGACCCGGCCGGCGCGCGGGGACAGCAGCCGGGACATCGACCGCAGCAGGGTCGACTTGCCGCAGGCGTTCGCCCCCACGATCGCGGTGATCCGGCCGGCCGGGACGGCGAGGTCGAGGTCCTCGATGACGGTGCGCTCGCCGTACGCGAGCGTCAGCTCCTCGGCCGCGAGCGAGTGGGTGGCGGTCACAGCGAGCCTCCGGCCCGGTTGGTGCGGACGATCAGGTAGATGAGGTACGGCGCGCCGAGCACGCCGGTGACGACGCCGACCGGGAAGCGGGTCCCGAGGGCGAACTGGCCGACCAGGTCCGCGACGAGCACCAGCAGCGCCCCGACCAGGGCCGCCGGGACCAGCAGCGAGCCGTTCGGCCCCACGATCCGGGCCGCGATCGGCCCGGCGAGGAACGACACGAAGGCGATCGGACCGCAGGCGGCGGTGGCGAACGCGATCAGCCCGACGGCCGCGACGATGGCGACCAGACGGGTGCGCTCGACGCGCACCCCCAGGGCCGAGGCGGTGTCGTCACCGAGCTGCAGCGCGGCGAGCCCTCGGGTCTGCGTCAGCAGCACCGGGCCGAGCACCACCAGGGCGATCAGGGCCGGCACCGTCGCCTCCCAGGTGCTGCCGTTGAGGCTGCCGGTCAGCCAGCGCAGCGTCTCGGCGAAGTCCCACGTCCCGGCCTGGTCCAGGACGTAGGCGATGAAGCTCCTGGCCATGGCGGCGATCCCGATGCCGATGAGGATGAGCCGGGTCCCGGCGACCCCGTCCTTGAACGCCAGCACGTACACGAGCAGCGCCACGACGAGCGCGGCGACGATCGCGGTGACGGAGACGGCGGTCCCGCTCCAGCCGAGGAACACGATCGCGAAGGCGGCCGCAGCGCTCGCCCCGGCGCTGATGCCGATGACGTCCGGGCTGGCCAGCGGGTTGCGCAGCATCGTCTGGAACGTCACGCCGGCCAGACCGAAGCTCAGCCCCGCCACGACCGCGAGGACCGCCCGGGGCAGTCGCAGCCGGCCGACCGTGAAGGTGGCGCCGGGCACGTCCTGCCCCAGGACGACCCGGAGCACGTCGCCGGGCGGGTAGAACGTCTGCCCGACCATCAGCGTGACGGCGAAGGCGCCGACGACCAGAGCGGCGAGCACCACCACGACCAGGCGCCAGCGAGAGGCACGGCGGACCCGGCCGCGGGCGACGGCGTCGACGACCGCCGGCGGGGAGATCAGGCCCGCGGTCACAGCTCACGCACCTTCTGCCGGCGGACGATGGCGATGAAGACCGGGGCGCCGACCAGCGCGGTGATGATGCCGACGTCGATCTCGGCCGGGCGGGCCACGATGCGGCCGAGCACGTCGGTGGCGGTCAGGAGGCAGGCGCCGGTCAGCGCCGAGAACGGCAGCAGCCAGCGGTGGTCGACACCGACGAGCAGCCGGCACAGGTGCGGGACGATGAGCCCGACGAAGCCGATCGGGCCGGAGACCGCCGTGGCGGCGCCGCACAGCAGGACCGAGCCGAGCGCCGCGACCCCGCGCGCCACGGCGACGCGCTCCCCGAGGCCGGCCGCGAGCTCGTCGCCGAGGGCCAGGGAGTTGAGGCTGCGGGCGGAGAGCAGGCTGACGGCGAAGCCCACGGCCAGGAAGGGCAGCACCGTGCCGATGCTGGAGAAGGTCGCGCCGCCGACGCCGCCAATCTCCCAGGACTGGACGCTCTCGGCGATGTCGCCGCGCGGCAGGGTGATGGCGGTGGTGAAGGAGACGAGCGCGGCGGAGGTGGCCGCGCCGGCCAGGGCGAGCTTGAGCGGGGTCGGCCCGCCGCGACCGAGCGACCCGACGGCGTAGACGAACACCGCCGCGAGCGCGGCCCCGGCGATCGCCGTCATGATGATGCTGGTCGACGAGAACAGCCCGAACCAGGCCAGCCCGGCGACCACGGCGAGCGAGGCGCCCATGTTGATGCCGAGGACGCCCGGGTCGGCCAGCGGGTTGCGGGTGACGCCCTGCATGACCGCACCGGAGAGGCCGAGCGACGCGCCGACGACGACCGCGAGCAGGGTGCGCGGGATGCGCTTGGTGACGGCGGCCTGGCCGATGTTGTCCGAGGACCCACCGACGGCGGCCACGATGTCGGACCAGTCGACGTCGCGGGAGCCGATCGTGACGGAGGCGGCCATCAGGAGGGCGAGGACACCGACGACGACCAGCAGCCAGAGGAACCGGACCGACCCCGGACGCCGCACGACGGCGGCGTCCGGGGCCGGAGCGGGGCGGAGCGTCGTCACGGGGCCTTGTCGGCTGCCTCGGCGAGCATCGTGACGTAGTCCTCGAGCACCCAGGAGATGGCCAGGGGGGTCGGGTTCGCCGCGGTGCCCAGGGGGGTGTCGGGCAGCAGGACGATCGCCCCGCTCTTGACGGCGGGGATCTGCGAGAGCAGCGGGTCGGCGTTCAGGGCGTCGACCAGGGCCTGGTCGCCGTAGGTGACGATGATGTCGACGTCGTTGAACGCGTCGACCTGCTCGGCGCTGACCGTCCCGGAGAACTGCTCACTGTCGGTGGACGCCGCGGTGACGCTCGAGGGCGTCGCCAGCCCGAGGTCCTCGAAGAAGGCGCTGCGCGTGTCGAACGGCGTGTAGAAGCTGACCTCGCTCAGGTCGGTCGTGTCCACGTGCGTCATGAACATGGTCGCCTTGCCCTCGAGCTGCGGGTGCTGGCCGACGGTGTCGGCGATCTCCTGCTCGATGTCCGCGACCAGCTGCTCGCCCTCCTCGGCCATGCCCATGCCCGCGGCGTTGACCTCGATGACCTCACGCCACGGCGTCGCCCACGGCGCCTCCGGGAAGGCCACGACCGGGGCGATCTCGCTCAGCGTGTCGTAGTCCTCCTGGGTCAGCCCCGAGTACGCGGCGAGGATGACGTCGGGATCGGTGTCGGCGACCGCCTCGAAGTCGATCCCGTCGGTCTCGTCGAAGAGCACCGGCGGCTCGGCGTCCAGCTCCTCGAGCCGCTCGCTGACCCACGGCAGCAGGCCGTCGCCGTCGTCGTCGCCGAAGTTGGCCGCGGCCATGCCGACGGGGACGATCCCGAGGGCCAGCGGCACCTCGTGGTTCGCCCAGTTCACCGTGGCCACCCGCTCGGGCTTCGACTCCAACGTCGTCGTGCCGAAGGCGTGCTCGATGGTGACCGGGGTGAAGTCCGCCGATCCGCTCGCCCCGGCCTCGGCCGACGGGGACGACGAGCAGGCGGCGAGCCCGCCCGCCAGCAGGGCCGCCGTGGAGAGTGCGGCGAGTCTCGGTGCGCGACGCATGGTGTCCTTCCAGTGGTGGTGCGTCGCTGCGGTGGGCAGCGCCGCGGTGGTCCGGCTCCGAGCGAGGCGCCGGCGATCGGCGCGACAACCGGTGTCGAGGCGAACTGAGGTTTGGCTAACAGAACTTAGGGTGTCCTCAGTCGCGTTGACAATCACGGGGTGGTCACGAGGTCCCGGCGGTCCGCGGGTGCCCCGGTCCGGGTGGCGAGGGCAGCGCCGAGGATGGGCCGGTGCGCGCGGTGGTGAGCAGGGTCGGCCAGGCTGCGGTCACGGTGGACGGCGCTGTCGTCGGCGAGATCGGCCGCGGGCTGCTCGCCCTGGTCGGGGTGGGCCGGGACGACGACGTCGACCGCGCCCGCGCGCTGGCCCGCAAGGTGCACGAGCTGCGGGTCTTCCCGACCGAGGACGGCGCCCGCTCGGTCGGCGACCTGGGCCTGCCCGTGCTGGTGGTCAGCCAGTTCACGCTCTACGCCGACACCCGCAAGGGCCGCCGCCCCTCGTGGCAGGACGCCGCCCCCGGCGAGGTGGCCGAGCCGCTGGTCGAGCAGGTGGTCGCCGAGCTGCGGCGTCGCGGCAGCGAGGTGGCGACCGGGGTGTTCGGCGCCCGCATGCTGGTCTCGTCGGTCAACGAGGGACCGATGACCTTGCTCCTGGAGGTCTGATCCGCGCCTGGGCGGGTATCACCCGGTGACGCAACACACGCTCTGTGCATTTGCTGTGAACCAGGCATCCGTGGAACACCGGGCGGGGTCGGGGCCGTTGTGCAGGGCGTACGACAACGGACAACCAGAGCGAGGGCTGCGGCCGCCGGCGGAGCCGGCTGGCTGACCGAGGCCCCCACCCATGACGCTCGGGTGCACCGCGCCACGACGACGCGAGCCGATGCATCCGCACCGAAGGCAAGGACGAAGACAGATCGTGACGCTGCTGCAGTCTTCCCCCACCGACACCCTCCAGGTCCGCTCGCCGCGCCGCGAGCCCGACACGAGCGGTCTGGTCTCGACCGACCTCGTGCGGGTGTACCTGAACACCATCGGCAAGACCGCCCTGCTGACCGCCGAGCAGGAGGTCGAGCTCGCCAAGCGCATCGAGGCCGGCCTGTACGCCGAGCGGCTGCTCAACGAGCGGCAGCTCACCCCGGCGCTCCAGCGTGACTACAAGACGCTGGCCACCGACGGCAAGGCCGCCAAGCGGCACCTGCTGGAGGCCAACCTGCGCCTGGTGGTGTCGGTCGCCAAGCGCTACACCGGACACGGCATGACGTTCCTGGACCTCATCCAGGAGGGCAACGTCGGGCTGATCCGCGCGGTGGAGAAGTTCGACTACACCAAGGGCTTCAAGTTCTCGACGTACGCGACGTGGTGGATCCGCCAGGCCATCACCCGCGCGATGGCCGACTCCGGCCGCACCATCCGGCTGCCCGTGCACCTCGCCGAGCAGGTCAACAAGGTGGTGCGCACCCGGCGCCGGATCCACCAGGAGCTGGAGCGCGAGCCCACCCCCGAGGAGCTGGGCCTCGAGCTCGACATGACCCCCGAGCGGATCACCGAGCTGCTCGAGTACTCCCGCGACCTGGTCAGCCTGGACCAGACCGTGGGCGCCGACGAGGAGTCCCGCCTCGGTGACTTCATCGAGGACGCCGACGCCGCGGTCGCCGAGGACGCGGTCGCCTTCCAGATGATGAAGGGCGACGTGCGCACCGTCCTGTCCACGTTGGAGGACCGCGAGCGCGACGTCGTCGTGCTGCGCTTCGGCCTGGACGGCGGGCAGCCGCGCACGCTGGAGCAGATCGGCAAGCAGTTCGGTCTCTCCCGCGAGCGGGTGCGCCAGATCGAGCGCGAGACGATGGCCAAGCTGCGCGACCCCGAGCGCGCCGACGCCCTGCGCGACTACCTCGCCTGAGCAAGAGGACCCCGTCCTCCTCACCCCTCGCACGCTCGGGGCGAGCCTCTGGACGGGGCCACTGCCGAGAGCCGGCCACCACGCGGTGGCCGGCTCTCGGCGTCTCCGCGCACCGGCCGGGTGACGCGCCGCCCCGCGCGCGGGACCCTGGGACCGCACTGGGGAGGCGCGTCATGACGACACCGCGAGCCGCGACCGAGACCTTCCAGATCAGCGCCGAGGCCGCCGAGCTCTACGAGTCGCGCTTCGTGCCGGCGATCTTCGCCGAGTGGGCACCACTGCTCGCCGACACGGCCGGGGTCGGGCCCGGGCAGGACGTCCTCGACGCCGCCTGCGGGACGGGGATCGTCGCCCGCACCGTCGCCGACCGGCTCGGTGGCACCGGCCGGGTCGTCGGCGTCGACCTCAACGACGCCATGCTGGCCGTCGCCCGCCGGATCCGGCCGGAGCTGGACTGGCGGCACGGCGACGTCGCCGCCCTCCCCCTCCCCGACCGGTCCTTCGACGCCGTGCTGTGCCAGATGGCGCTGATGTTCTTCCCCGACCGGACGGCGGCGCTGCGCGAGATGGCGCGGGTGACCCGCCCCGGCGGCGTGGTCGCCGTCTGCGTGCCGGCCGCCCTGCCCGACCAGCCGGCCTACGGACCCTTCGTCGAGATGGCCGTCCGGCACGCCGGCCCGGCGGCCCGCGCGCTGCTGGGTGCCTACTGGGCCTGCGGCGACCTGGACGAGCTGCGCGCGACGCTGACCGACGCCGGGCTGATCGGGGTCACCACCCGCACGCACCTCGGCACGGCCGCCTTCGACTCCCCCGAGGCGCTGGCCGTCACCGAGGTCGAGGGCTCGCCACTGGCCCAGCGGATCCCGCCCGAGGTGTACGAGCGGATCCGGGCCGGGGCCCGCGAGGTCCTGGCCCCCTTCACCGCACCCGACGGCACGCTGCCCGCCCCCTTCCGCGCTCACCTGCTCGCCGCCCGCACGCCGGAGGCCTGAGAGCGGACCTCCCCGCCGTCACACGCCGGGGCTGCGCATCCGCCGGGGGCCGGGCTCGATGCGGGCGGTGGGCGGCCCGACCCGCACGACGGCCCCTGCCACCACCAGCGAGCGCCCGCCGTGCCACGGGGAGGCCGGGCCGACGATCACCGGCTCCAGCGAGAGCTGCAGGACCTCGGGCAGGTCGTCGGCCAGCCGGGCCACCCGCAGCAGGAGGTCCTCCAGCGCCGCGACGTCCACCGGCTCGGAGCCGCGGTACCCGTCGAGCAGCGGCCACGCCCGCGGCGCACGGACCAGCTCGGCGGCGTCCAGGTCGGTGAGCGGCAGCGTCCGGTAGGCGCGGTCGCCGAGCAGGTCGGTGGCCACCCCGCCGAGCCCGAAGCTGACCAGCGCCCCGAACGACGGGTCGTCGACGATCTCGACCACCGTCGCCACCCCGGGCGCGGCCATCTCCTGCACGATCACCGGGTCCCCGGAGGGGATCGCGGTGAACGCCGACCGCACCGCGTCGGCGTCGGCCAGGTCCAGCCGCACCCCGCCCAGGTCCGACCGGTGCCGCAGCCAGGGCGCGGTCGACTTGAGCACCACCGGGTAGCCGATGGCGTCGGCGGCGGCGACGGCCGCCTCGGCGTCCGACACGGTGCGCGTGGCCAGCAGCGGCACGCCGTAGGCGGCCAGCAGGGCGATCGCCTCGTCGTCGGTGAGCTGGCGCCCGCCGGGCGAGTCGGCGAGCGCGCCGCGCACCAGCTCGCGGGCGGCCGGCTCGTCGACGTCGGGCAGGTCGGGCAGCTCCCCCACCGGCCGGCGCCGCCACCGCGCGTACTCGGCGACCTTCGCCAGCGCGATCACCGCCCGCTCGGGGGTCGAGTAGGACGGCACCGACCCGCGGGCCGGCGTGCCGTCCTCGCCCGGCACGACGAGCTCGTCGGGGATGCCCTCGGAGGAGAGGAAGGTGGCCACCACCGGCTTCTGCGCGTGCTCGGCCACCTCGCGCAGCGCCTGCCCGAACTCGGCCGAGCCCCGCCGGACCGGAGGCAGGAAGACCGCGACGACGGCGTCCACCGCGTCGTCGTCCACCGCGTCCTGCAGCGCGGCGCGGAACTGCTCGGCCGATCCGCCGGCACCGATGTCGGTGGGCGCGTCGCGGGCCAGCCGCAGCCCCTCCTCCAGCACCGCGTCGCTGACCAGCACGCCCATCGCGGTGGAGTTGCCGACGACCGCGACCCGGTCGCCGGCCGGCAGCGGCTGGTGGGCCAGCAGCGTGGCGACGTCGAACAGCTGGGCGAGGGTCTGCACCCGGATGACCCCCGCCGAGGCGAACAGGGCCTCGACCGACTCCTCGGGCACCGCGACCGAGGTGCCGGCCAGTGCCTCGGTCATCCGCACGTGCCGGCCGCTCTTGACCGCCACCACCGGCTTGTCGCGGCCGACCCGGCGGGCGAGGCGGGCGAACTTGCGCGGGTTGCCGAAGCTCTCCAGGTGCAGCAGCACCACCTCGGTCCCGGGGTCGGTGGCCCAGAACTGCAGCAGGTCGTTGCCGCTGACGTCGGCGCGGTTGCCGGCCGACACGAAGCTGGACAGCCCGATGTTGCGGCGGCGCGCCTGCTCCAGCAGGGCCGAGCCCAGCGCGCCGGACTGCGCGAAGAACCCCACCCGGCCGCGCCCCGGCACGCGGGGCGCCAGGCTGGCGTTCAGCCGCACCGCGGGGTCGGTGTTGACCAGGCCCAGGCAGTTGGGCCCGACCACGCGCATCCCCGACGCCCGGGCCGCGGCCACCAGCTGCCGCTCGGCCACCCGCCCGTCCGGGCCGGCCTCGCCGAAGCCGCCGGAGATCACCACCAGCCCGCGGACCCGCTTGCGCCGGCACGCCTCGACCACCCCGGCCACCTCGTCGGCCGGCACGGCGAGGACGGCGAGGTCGACGTCGTCGGGGATGTCCTCGATGGTGGCGTGGGCCGGCACCCCCCGGACGTGCCGGGCGCCGGGGTTGACCGGGTAGATCGGGCCCTGGAAGCCGTAGTCGAGCAGGTGCTCGAGCACCGCGGCGCCGAGCTTGTGCTCGTCGTTGCTCGCGCCCACGACGGCGACCGAGGAGGGCGTGAGCAGCCGGGCGATGGAGCGCGACTCGCTGCGCTGCTCCCGCTCGTAGAGAACCGCCAGCGCCGTCTCGGTCGGGGCGATCGGGAAGGTGAGGTGGACGACGCCCTCCTCGTAGGTGCGCTCGGGGGTGTACCCGGCGTCGAGGAAGACCCGCACCATCCGGTTGTTCTGGGACAACACCTCGGCGACGAACCGCTCGATCCCCCGCTCCCGCGCGGCGGCGCCCAGGTGCTCCAGCAGCACCGAGCCCAGGCCGCGACCCTGGTGGGCGTCCTCGATGAGGAAGGCGACCTCCGCGTCACTGGTGCCCGGATAGCGGTCGTAGCGGCCGACGCCGATCAGCTGGTCGCCGAGCAGGAGCACGAACGCCACCCGCGCCTCGTGGTCGACGTGGGTGAACCGGTGCAGGTCCCGGTCGGACAGCCGCTTCATGGGACCGAAGAAGCGGTAGTACCGGGTCTGGTCCGAGCTGCGGTCCATGAGCCCGACCAGCCCCTCGGCGTCGTCGGGCCGGATCGGGCGCAGGTGCACCGTCCCGCCGTCGGCCGCGATGATGTCGGCCTCCCAGTGCGCCGGCGGCACGGGCGCCTCCGCCGGCTCGTCCAGCGGGCCGGGCGGGCCGGCGAGCGGTGGGGAGGAGGGGGGTCCTTGATCAGTCACGGGGGTCGTCCGGGTCGAGGCCGAAGTCGGGGAACACCGCCGACCGCGTGCGGGCGATCGCGCGGTCGACCCGGGACTCGGTGAACGGGTCCCAGCGCGAGAAGCCCGTGTAGCCGCCCTCGGTCATGTGCGTCGGCGGCCGGGCCCGTAGCCCGCGCCGGACGACGTCCTCGCGCCAGGACTCCGGGATCTCGGTGGCCGGGTCCAGCCGGTCCCCGCTGGCCTCGGCGATGAGGTGGGTCCACGCGCGGGGCACGCAGCGCACCAGCCCGTAGCCGCCGCCGCCGAGGGCGATCCACCGCCCCTCGCACACCTCGTGGGCCAGGTCGTGCAGGGCCCGGTAGCTGGTCCGCTGACCGTCGACGGTGAGCGCCAGGTCGGCGAGCGGGTCCTCGTGGTGGGCGTCGCAGCCGCACTGGGTGACCAGGATCTCCGGCTGGAACGCCCGGATCACGCTGGGGACGACGGCGTGGAAGGCCCGCAGCCAACCCTGGTCGTCGGTGCCGTTGGGCAGGGCGAGGTTGACCGCGCTGCCGAGGGCCGTCTCCGGGTTGCCGGTCTCCTCCGGGTAGCCCGTGCCGGGGAACAGCGTGAGCGGCGTCTGGTGGACGCTGACGGTCAGCACCCGCGGGTCGTCGTAGAAGGCGGCCTGGACGCCGTCGCCGTGGTGGACGTCGACGTCGACGTAGGCGATGCGCTGGTGGCCCTGGGCGAGCAGCCAGGCGATGGCGACGGCCGCGTCGTTGAAGACGCAGAACCCCGAGGCGCGGTCGCGCATGGCGTGGTGCAGGCCGCCGGAGATGTTGACCGCGTGCTGCGCGGTGCCGGCGTGCACCTGCTGGGCGGCGAGCACGCTGCCCCCGGTGATCAGGGCCGCGGCCTCGTACATGCCCTCGAACACCGGGTTGTCCGCGGTGTTCAGCCCGAACCCGACGGACGGGTCGGCCGGGGCCCGCCTCACCGCGTCGAGGTAGGCCGGGTCGTGCACCAGGGTCAGCAGGTCGGCGTCGGCCGGGGTCGGCCGCAGCACCCGCAGCCGGTCGGCCGCCAGCACCCCGAGGGAGTCGGCCAGCCGCATGGTGAGGTCCAGCCGCACCGGGTGCAGCGGGTGGTCCCCGCCCATCGTGTAGCCGAGCAGCGCGTCGTCCCAGACGACCGCGACCGAGTCGCTCACCGGCTCTCCTCCCTGTCCCGCGGGCGGGTGTGTTCCCGGCCGGTGACGCGGGACGGCCCCGTCCGCGACCCGGCGGCCGCTGCCCGGCGCCGACGCTACCGCCGCCGGCGGCTCCCCGTGTCCCGCGCCGGGACGCTCGCGCACCCCGGCGCACGAGCGCTCCCCCCGTACCATCGAGGCCGACACGGAGGAGACCTGTGAACGACCTCATCGACACCACCGAGATGTACCTCCGGACGATCTTCGAGCTGGAGGAGGAGGGGATCGTCCCCCTCCGCGCCCGCATCGCCGAGCGGCTGCACCAGAGCGGCCCGACGGTGAGCCAGACGGTCGCCCGGATGGAGCGCGACGGACTGCTGACGGTCGAGGGGGACCGGCACCTGCAGCTGTCCGACCAGGGGCGGCAGCTGGCCACGGCGGTGATGCGCAAGCACCGGCTGGCCGAGTGCCTGCTCGTCGACGTCATCGGGCTGGACTACGCCGACGTCCACGAGGAGGCGTGCCGCTGGGAGCACGTCATGAGCGAGGCCGTCGAGCGCAAGCTGCTCACCCTGCTGGGCAACCCGAGCGTCTCGCCGTTCGGCAACCCGATCCCCGGGCTGGACGCGCTGGGCGGGGAGACCTCCGCCGTCCTGGACTCGCTGACCCTGCTCTCCACCACCGCCACCCCCGAGGGGCGCCGGGTGGAGGTCAAGCGGATCAGCGAGCAGCTGCAGGAGGACGCCGAGCTGATGCGCACCCTCGCCGAGCAGGGCCTGCGGCCCGGC
Organism: Geodermatophilus sp. CPCC 206100; assembly: GCF_048569675.1. Classification (NCBI taxonomy): domain Bacteria; kingdom Bacillati; phylum Actinomycetota; class Actinomycetes; order Geodermatophilales; family Geodermatophilaceae; genus Geodermatophilus; species Geodermatophilus sp. CPCC 206100. The sequence continues at coordinate 75,963 of NZ_JAQISV010000011.1, read as the reverse complement.
GCGACCGCGGTGGCGCAGCTGGTCGCCGGCTCGGTCAGCCTGGACGGCGAGGTGCTGCCGGCGGGCGTGGCCCAGCACGTGTTCGTCAGCGCCCTCGACGAGCACCTCACCCCGGTCGAGGCGGCCCCCCGCCTCTGAGCGAGGACCCGCCGCCAGGTCGCGGCGGTCCCCTGTCCGGGGGCCGCCGCGTCCCGGTGGGGCGGTCGCTACGGTGACGCGGGTGAGCGAGCCGACCGACGAGTCCCCGTCGACCCCCGAGCCGACATCGCCGTTCGCCGACCTGGCCGCCTTCGTCGCCCTGCCCCGCGTGGCGGGGCTGGCCCTGTCGGCCGACGGCACCCGCCTGGCGGTCTGCGTGCAGACGCTGGACCCCGAGCGGACCGCGTGGCAGTCGGCCCTGTGGGAGGTCGACCCGGCGGGACGGCGCCCGGCCCGGCGGCTGACCCGCAGCGCGCCCGGCGAGTCGGCGCCGGTCTGGGCGCCCGACGGGTCGCTGCTGTTCACCTCGGCCCGCCCCGATCCCGGCGCCAAGTCCGACGGGGAGGACCCGAAGCCGGCCCTCTGGGCCCTGCCAGCCGAGGGTGGCGAGGCCCGGCCGGTGCTCACCCACCCGGGCGGGGTCGGCCGGGTGGCCGTGGCCGCCGACACCGGTGACGTGGTGGTGGTCGCCGCGGCCATGTCCGGTGCGACCGACGTCGAGGCCGACGCCGCGCGGCGCAAGGAGCGCAAGGAGGCCGGGGTCAGCGCGATCCTCCACGAGGCCTATCCGGTGCGGTACTGGGACTCCGACCTCGGGCCCGGAGCGCCGCACCTGTTCTGGGCCGGCCGGCTGCCCGCCGAGCCGGCCGCCGGGGCCGCGCCCGAACCGGTCGCGCTGCGCGACCTGACGCCGGACGCCGTTCCGCCGACCGGCTCCGGCGACGACATCGCCCTCGCCCCCGACGGCGGGCTGCTCGCGCGCGCCGAGACCGTGCCCGACGGTCCCGCCGGGCGGCGGGACCGCCTGGTCCTGCTCGACACCGCCACCGGCGCGGCCCGCGTCGTCGTCGACGACCCGCTCGCCGACATCCACTCGCCCCGCTTCTCGCCCGACGGCGGCTCGCTGGTCTGCGTCCGCGAGGCCATGTCGACCTACGCCGAGCCGCCGGACTACACGCTGCTGCTCGTCGACGTGGCCACCGGCGCGGCCCACGACCTCACGCCGGACTTCGACCGGTGGCCCAGCGCGCCGCAGTTCAGCGCCGACGGGAGCGCGGTCTACTTCCTCGCCGACGACGAGGGCCGGCACGCGCTGTTCCGCGTCCCGGTGGACGGCGGCCCGCCCGTCCGGCTCACCTCCGACGGCGCCTACAGCGACCTGCAGGTGGCCCGCGACGGGAGCGCCCTCTACGCGCTGCGCTCGGCCTACGACGAGCCGCCCGCGCCGGTGCGCCTGGACCCGGAGGCGACCGGCCAGCACCCGGAGCCGCTGCCCCACCCCGGCACCCTCCCGGCGGGGCTCCCGGGAACGCTGCGCGAGGTGCAGGCGACCGCGGCCGACGGCAGCCGGGTGCAGTCCTGGCTGGTCCTGCCCGAGGGGGCCTCGGCCGACTGCCCGGCTCCGCTGCTGCTGTGGATCCACGGCGGGCCGCTGATGAGCTGGAACTCCTGGTCGTGGCGCTGGTGCCCGTGGGTGATGGCCGCCCGTGGCTACGCCGTCCTGCTGCCCAACCCCGCGCTGTCGCAGGGGTTCGGCCTGGACTTCGTCCGGCGCGGCTGGGGCGAGTGGGGCGAGGCGCCCTACACCGACCTCATGGCCGCGGTCGACGCCGCCGAGCAGCTCCCGGAGGTCGACGAGACCCGGACCGCCGCGATGGGCGGGTCCTTCGGCGGGTACATGGCCAACTGGGTGGCCACCCAGACCGACCGCTTCCGGGCGATCGTCACACACGCCAGCCTGTGGGACCTCGACTCCTTCACCGGCACCACCGACGCGGCGTACTACTGGGAGAAGGAGTGGGGCGACCCGCTCCAGCAGCCCAAGCGGTACGAGCAGAACTCACCGCACCGTTTCGCCGACGCGATCCGGACGCCGATGCTGGTCATCCACGGCGACCGCGACTACCGGGTGCCGATCGGCGAGGCGCTGCGGCTCTGGTACGACCTGCAGAAGCGCGGCGTGCCGTCGCGGTTCCTCTACTTCCCGGACGAGAACCACTGGGTGCTGACCCCGGGGAACGCCCAGGTCTGGTACTCGACGGTGCTGGCCTTCCTCGCCGAGCACGTCCTCGGCGAGGAGTGGCAGCGGCCCGAGCTGCTCTGAGTCGACCAGGACATCGCCTCGCATCGCCGTCAGGAACGGCATCGCTCGTGGAGCCGGTCCCGCGGGCACAGGGCCGGGCTGCGGCTCACGTCGACCGCTCCACCTCCGCTGCTTCCGCCGCCTCGCGCGGCCCCGGCAGTCCGCCGCCGGCTGCCGGAGGCGAGTACAGGAGGGGCTGCCGCAGGTCGATGAAGTCGAACGGCTCCGGGCTGAGGGCCGTCAGCTCCTCCATGACCGCCTGCACCTCCGGCGGAGCCTCCTTGCGCTCGCCCTCGCGGGCCTCGGCCTCGGAGCGGAAGTAGATGACCTGGGCCCACCGGTCCGGCTCGTAGTTGATCATCAGGCTGCCGAGGATGTCGGGGCGGAAGTCCGCCATGTCCTCGGTGGACAGCCGGGCGACGAGCTCCTTGGCCCGTTCCCGGTCGGTCACCCGGCCCTGCATCACCTGGACGAACCCGGCCCGGTCCGGATCTCCGGTCAGGTCCACGTCGACGTCCTCGGTGTCGGCGAAGGTCACCTCGCCGTCGAAGAGCCGCTGCGTCTCCTCCCACCACCGGGCCTGCTCCGGCCGCTCCGAGTTGCGGGCCGCGGCCTCGGCCGACTCGAAGCGGGCCACGGCGACGAACCGGCCGTCGTCGGCGACCCCGGTCGTGCTGCCCAGCCAGCCGATCGAGCCGGGCTGCACCTCCTCCATCCACCTGTCCAGCGCCGTCCGCAGCGCCTCGGCGTTCGACGTCCTGCCCTGGATGAGCTGAGCGAACATGGCGAGCCTCCCGCCGCCGTCGTCGGCCCCCGTGGGGAGGCCGACGCTAGGCCCGTGCAGCGGTCGGGGGAACCGGTCCGGCGCGGTCCGTGCGGCACCCGACGGCACGTCGCGACGGTCAGGCGCCGGGGTCACCCGCGGAGTTCAGGGACCAGGACGGCGGGACGGCGGGGACCGCGGGTCAGTCCTCGCTGGCGAGCACGTCCTCCACGCGGACGTCGCCCTCGATGATCCCGTCCTGCTCGCCGAGCTCGAGCAGGCGCGCGACCGAGTCGCGGTTGATCGCGGGCTGGAAGTCGGGGAGCGTCAGCTGGGCGGCCACCGCCGGGGGGATGCTCGTGTACTCGCCGAGGACCTCCCGGACCGCGTCGGGGTTGGCCTGCGCGTACGCATGCGCCGCCCGCATCGCATCGGCGAAGCGCCGGACCACGTCGGGGTTCTCCGCCGCGTACTGGTCGCTGGTGAAGTAGCCGGCCACGGTGAGGTCCGGGTGGACCTCGGAGTAGGGGGCCGAGACGGCCCGCAGGCCCTGCGCGAGTCCCACGGAGGTGAACGGCTCGACCAGGAAGGCGGCGTCGACCTGGCCGGTGGACACCGCCGCGGCCATGTCCGGGAAGGGGATCTCGACGAAGTCGATCGTGGCGGGGTCCCCACCCGCCAGCCGCACGCTCTCCCGGACCACCGTGTCGCTGATGTTGTTGATCGAGTTGATCGCGACCCGGCGGCCGGCCAGGTCCGCCGCCGTCTGCACCGGCCCGCCGTCCAGCACCTCGATGTAGGCGTAGTCGGCCTGCACGTCCCCCGTCGGACCGGCTCCGGGCGCCACCAGCCCCAGCGGCACGCCGCGGGCCTCCGCCTGGAGGAGGCTGGTGACGTTGGAGAACCCGAACTGCGCCTCGCCGTTCACCACGGCCGGGACGATGGCCGCCCCGCCCTGGGCCAGGAACGCCTCGACCTCGAGTCCGTGCTCGGTGAAGATGCCCTGCTGCTGGGCCAGGTAGACCGGGGCGACGTCGACGAGCGGGATGACCCCCAGCCGGACCGCCGTGACCTCGGCCGAGGTGGCCGCTGCCCCGGCGCTGGTGTCGGTCGACCCGGCGACGCCACAGCCCGCCACCAGGGTCGTGCCGGCGACGACAAGGGTCACGAGCGAACGGCGCACGGGTTCCTCCGCGGGTCGACGGGACCGATCCGGTGGATCCCGTTGCCGCGGGGACGCTAGGGAGGCCGCGGTCGGCCGACAACGCTCCGCGCACGCTTCCCCCCGATCGTGTCGCCGCACTCACCCGGGGGGTGGGCGCCGCGTCGGGGCGGCCGCGTCCCGCCCCACACAGTGGTCGGGCTCGGCGCCTCCGGCCCAGACCTCGTCCGGCTCCTCGGCCGCCGTCGTGATCAGTGCCCGCAGCTCGGCCGGCGGGAGGCAGGCGGCCAGCCCCTGCATCAGCAGCCGGGCGAAGGAGTAGGAGGGCCGGTCGGCCAGCGCCCGCTCCAGCGCGACGTTGGCCATGGCACCGTCCCCGCGCAGCCACGCACTGACCGCGAGCAGGGTCGCCGGGGCGGCGCCGAGCGGGGCGGGCGCCCGCCGGGTGCACTCGGTCCAGAGCGTCTCGGCCGCGGCGGCGTCGTCGCCCAGGGCGAGGGTGAGCGCGCGGTCGCGGACCCGGACGTCGGCCAGCGCCCACAGCACCCGGGCGACGTCCCGGTCGCCCAGGCGGCCGGACTCCGCGGCACCCGGCCGGCAGCGGCGCAGCGCCCGGACGACGGCGTTCCAGGAGCGTCGGGCCTCGGCGTCCGGGTCGGCCCGGCGCGCCCGCCCGTGCCGGGCGCCGACCCGCTCCACCGCGGCCGCCATCGCCGCCCGCGCCGGCCCCTCCACCGGCGCGATGCGCCGCTCGAGCGCCGCGCGGTCCGGAGCCACCACCATGCCGGCGGCCACCGAGGCGACCGCCAACTCGGTCACCCCCTCGGGCAGCGGGGTGCCCTCGTCCGGGGCGCAGCACGGGCCCGGGCAGTCGTAGGACCACCACCTCCCCCGCCGGACCAGCAGCGTCTCCCGGACCGGGATGCCGTACCCGGCGAGCGCGACCACCAGGTCGTGCACGACCGCGCGGTGCGGCAGCGTCGTCCCGCCCGCGTCGGCCGGGGGACAGGCCGGGGCGTCCCGCTCGTCGCCGATCTCCGAGACCACGGCCACCACGGCGCCGTCCGGCTCGTCGGTGGCCAGGCTGCGGGCCAGCAACGCGGCGACCGCGGGAGCGTGCGCACGCTCGGGCAGGTCGGCGCGGACGGTCAGCCCGAGCCGGCCGCCACTCGGGCCACCGAGGCCGACCACCAGGACCGACTCGTGGGGGTGGAAGCCGATGAGGTGCGGCAGCGCGGCCGCGATGTCGCCGCTGCTGGAGAGGGACACGGCGGGGCGCGTGGCGTCGTCCATGCGCCGACCCTCGCCGCGGACGGCGCCGCGGAGACCTGGCCCCGGCGATCTGTGGACCGGGGCCCGGCCTGTGGAGGGGCCGGGCCGGGCTGTCTCAGCCCAGTGCGTCCGCCTGCACCTGGTGCGCCTCGGCCAGCCGGTCGGCGAACGCACCCTCGTCCAGCGCCACGCCCTGCGGCGCCGCGGTGGCCAGCGCGAGCACGCGGTCGCCGTCCTGGACGAGCGCGGCGAGGACCGGCACGGAGACCTGCCGGCCGTCGGGCAGCGTGGCGTCGACCGTCGCGGACACCTCGACCGCCGCGTCGCCGAGGTCCGGCTCCCGCACGTCGCCGACGGTGAGGGTCGCCGCGCCGCGCTCCGGGACGCTGACCGACGCCCGCTCGCAGCCCGGCAGGGACCCGGCCACCGTGGCGACCGCGCCCTCGGCGGCGGCCCCGGAGACCAGGCCCTGCACGGTGACCCGGTCGCCCTCGAGGACCGCCTGCCCGGCGGCGTCGTCGACCCCCTCCGCGGCCGCGGCCTGCAGCGCGGCCAGCAGGTCCGCGCACCCACCCGGGTCGAGCTGGGCGCCGGCCGGGACCCCGCCCTCGGGCAGCCCGCCCATGGGCAGCCCCGACGAGTGCAGCAGCTCCTCGGTGAGCGGCAGGACGGTCGCGCCGGGCGCGAACGCCGAGGCCGGCAGCAGCCCGTCGGCGAGGTCCGTCGCACCCGACGTCGCGGCGGCCGGGGAGACACCCGACTCCGCCGACGCGGCGTCCACCGGGCCGGCGTCCTGCCCGCAACCGGCGAGGACGCTCCCGGCGAGCAGTCCGGTCGCCAGGACAGCGAGGCGACAGGAACGACGGGCCACCTGCAGGGTCCCGCCGCGAGCTCGCGAGTAGCGGGGGGCAGGGAGGTCCTCTCTCATACCAGCGACGGTAGCGCGCACCGCGGCTCCGCCGACCGGAACCAGCGGGGATCGGTCGGCCGTTAGAGTCGCCGACCATGGGACGGTCGTTGCGCATCGCACTGCTGTCCTACCGGAGCAAGCCGCACAGCGGCGGCCAGGGCGTCTACGTCCGCGCGCTGTCCCGGGAGCTGACCGCCCTCGGCCACGACGTGCAGGTCCTCAGCGGTCAGCCCTATCCCGAGCTGGACGACGGCGTGCCGCTGACCCGGGTGCCGAGCCTGGACCTCTACCGGGAGCCCGACCCGTTCCGCACCCCGCGGCCGTCGGAGTTCCGCGACTGGGTCGACGTGGCCGAGTGGGCCGCGATGTGCACCGCGGGCTTCCCCGAGCCCGCCACGTTCAGCCTGCGGGCCGCGCGCCTGCTGCTCCCCCGCGCCGCGGAGTTCGACGTCGTCCACGACAACCAGAGCCTGGGCTGGGGGCTGCTGCGGCTGGTCCGGGCCGGCATCCCGACCGTCGCCACCGTGCACCACCCGGTCGCCATCGACCGCGACCTGGAGCTCGCCGCCGCGCCGTCCCTGCGCCGCCGGACGACGCTGCGCCGCTGGTACGGCTTCACCCGCATGCAGGCGCGGGTCGCTCCGCGCCTCGACGGGGTCACCACGGTCTCCGAGAGCTCCCGGCGCGACATCGAGACCCACCTGGGGGTGCCCGCCGCGGCGACCGACGTCATCCCGGTGGGCATCGACCCCGACGTCTTCACCCCGCCGCCGGGCGGCCGCCCCCGCGACCGCGCCTCGATCGTCGTCGTCACCAGCGCGGACGTGCCGCTCAAGGGCCTGGTCCACCTGCTCGAGGCGGTCGCCAAGCTGCGCACCGAGCGCCCGGTGCGGCTGACGGTCGTCGGCACGGCGCGCCCGGGCGGCCCGGCGCAGGCGGCACTGGACCGGCTGGCCCTCGGCGACGCCGTCCGGTTCACCGGGCCGTTGCCGGAGGCCGACCTGGTGCGGCTGCTCCAGGACGCGGCGGTGGTCGCCATCCCCTCGCTCTACGAGGGCTTCTCGCTGCCGGCGGTCGAGGCGATGGCCTGCGGCACCGCGCTGGTCACCACCGACGCCGGGGCGTTGCCGGAGGTCGTGGGCAGCAAGGCGGGCCTGCGGGTCCGCGCGGGGGACGTCGGCGAGCTCACCGCCGCGCTGGCGCTGGTGCTGGACTCGCCGTCCCTCGGGGAGCAGCTCGGCCGCGCCGGGCGCCGCCGCGTGCTGGCCTCCTACACCTGGCGGTCCACCGCCGAGCGGACGGCGGAGTGGTACGCCGAGGTGCTGGACCGGAAGGGAACCGCGTGAGGGCGACGGGCGAGGGAGCATCGCAGGGAGCGCCGGCGACCGAGGAGCGGATCGAGTCCGGAGTCGAACCGAGGTCATCGTGCTGACCGTCGACTACGACCTGCTCGACCTGCGGCCGGGCATGACCGTGCTCGACCTCGGCTGCGGCGAGGGGCGGCACGCCTTCGAGGCGCTGCGCCGGGGCGCGCGGGTCGTCGCTCTCGACCACGGGGTGTCCGAGGTGGAGACGACCCGCCGGTGGCTCACCGCCATCGCCGAGGCGGGTGAGGCGCCGGCCGGCGGCGTCGCCGAGGTGGTGCGCGGGGACCTGCTGGCGCTGCCGGTGCCCGACGCCAGCGTGGACCGGGTGATCGCCTCCGAGGTGCTCGAGCACATCCCGGACGACGCGACCGCGCTCGCCGAGATCGCGCGCGTGCTCAAACCCGGCGGCCGGGTGGCGGTGACCGTGCCCCGCTACGGGCCCGAACGGGTCTGCTGGGCGCTGTCGGACGCCTACCACGCCAACGAGGGCGGGCACGTGCGCATCTACCGGGGGGACGTGCTGCGCACCCGGCTCGCCGCCGCCGGCCTCCAGCCGGGACGGCAGCACCACGCGCACGCGCTGCACGCGCCGTACTGGTGGCTCAAGTGCGCCGTCGGCGTCGACCGCGACGCCGCGCCGGTCCGGGCCTACCACCGGCTGCTGGTGTGGGACCTGATGGCGCGGCCCTGGCTCACCCGCACCGCCGAGCGGGTGCTCGACCCGGTGCTGGGCAAGAGCCTGGTCGTCTACGCCGACAAGCCCGCCGTGCCCGGGCGGGCGGTGGCACGCACCCGGCCGGTGGATCGTCGGGAGAAGACCGCTGTCTGAGCTGCCGGAGCTGGCCGGGGTGCTCAGCGCGGCCCAGGTGCGGACGACGGTGGCCGCGATCGCCGCGGAGCAGGACGCCGACGGCGCGCTGCCCTGGTTCCGCGGCGGGCAGCTGGACCCGTGGGACTCCGTCGAGGCGGCGATGGCCCTCGACGTCGGCGGGGCGCACGACCGCGCCGGGGCGGCCTACCGCTGGCTGGCCGCGCGGCAGCGGGCGGACGGGTCCTGGGCCGGCGAGTACCGGGCCGGCGCCGAGACCGCTCCCGGCGCGGAGAGCAACCACGCCGGCTACCTGGCCGTCGGGCTGTGGCACCGCTGGCTGCGCACCGGCGACGAGGAGTTGGTGACCGAGCTGTGGCCGGTCGTGCGCCGCGGTCTGGACCTGGTCACCCGCATGCAGCTGCCCGGCGGCGCGGTGAGCTGGGCGCTGCGCCCGGACGGCCGCCCGGACGACACCGCGCTGCTGACCGGCAACGCCAGCCTCTTCCAGGCGCTGCGCTGCGGAGTCGCCCTGGCCGGGCTCACCGGCGAGCCGCAGCCGGACTGGGAGCTCGCCGTCACCGACCTCGGCGCCGCCCTGCGCGACCGCCCGGGCGCCTTCGCCGACCGCTCGCGCTACTCGATGGACTGGTACTACCCGGTGCTCGGCGGCGCGCTGACCGGCGCCGCGGCCCGAGCGCGGCTGGCCGCCGGCTGGGACCGGTTCGTCGTCCCGGGGCTGGGCGCCCGCTGCGTGGCCGACCGCCCCTGGGTCACCGGCGCCGAGACCTGCGAGCTGGCCCTCGCGCTGGCCGCCGCCGGCCAGCCGGAGGCCGCGCTGGAGCAGCTCGCCGCCATGCAGCACCTGCGGCACGACGACGGCTCCTACTGGACCGGGTACGTGTTCGCCGACGACGCCCGCTGGCCGGTCGAGCGGACGACGTGGACCGCGGCCGCCGTGGTGCTGGCCGCGGACGCCCTCTCCGGAGCCACCTCCGCCGCCGGGCTGTTCACCGACCCGGGCGCGCTGCCGCCGGTGGGAACGGCCGGTTCCCCGGACCCGGCCGATTGGGTGCCGGGGACTGCGGGCACGCTGCCCCCGTGACCTCGACAGACACCGCAGCCCGCACCGGCCCTCCCGTCACCGTGGTGGTGGCCAGCCGCAACCGCCGGGAGGACCTGCTCGCCTCACTGCCGCGGCACGAGGCCCCGGTGGTGCTGGTCGACAACGGCTCGACCGACGGCACGGTGGACGCCGTCCGGGCCGCCCACCCCGCGGTGACGGTGCTGCCGCTGCGGCACAATCTCGGCGCCCGTGCCCGCACGCTGGGCGCCGAGCACTCCGGGAGCGAGTTCGTCGCGTTCGCCGACGACGACTCGTGGTGGGCGCCGGGCGACCTGGCCCGAGCGGTCGAGATCATGCGGGCGCACCCGCGGCTGGCGCTGCTCAACGCGCGCATCCTGGTCGGCCCGGAGCAGCGGCTGGACCCGGTCTGCGCCGAGATGGCCGACAGCCCGCTGGGCACCGCGCCCGACCTGCCCGGCCCGTCGCTGCTGGGGTTCGTCGCCTGCGCGGCACTGGTGCGCACCGAGGCGTTCGCGGCCGTGGGCGGCTTCGACGCCGTCGTCCGGTTCCCGGGCGAGGAGGAGCGGGTGGCCCTCGACCTCGCGGGCGCCGGCTGGGGCCTGGCCTACGTCGACGAGGTCACCATCCACCACCACCCCTCCACGCGGCGGGACGCGCCGGCCCGGCGGCAGGCCTCGATCTGGCGCAGCCGGCTGCTCACCGCGCTGATGCGGCACCCCCTCGCGGCGCTGCCCGGGCTGCTCGGCCGCGCCGTCCGCGCCGGACGGCCGGGCCTCCGGGGGCTGCTGCGCGCGCTGCCCGACGTCCCCGCGGCGCTGCGGTCCCGCCGCCGGGTGCCCGACCGGATCTGGACCGACGTGCGCCGCCTGACCGGGGACGCGGCGTGACGGCCACCCAGCCGGCGCCGTCGGTCACCGAGGCGGGCCGGGACGCGCGGGTGGCCGTCGTCGTCATCACCCACCAGCGGCGCGACGAGGTGCTGCTCGCCCTCTCCCGGCTGCGCGCGCTGCCCGAGCAGCCGCACGTCGTCGTCGTCGACAACGGCTCGACCGACGGGACGGCGGCGGCGATCGCCGAGCGTTTCCCGGAGGTGGAGCTGGTCGCCAGCCCGGAGAACCTGGGCGCGATCGGCCGCAACGTCGGGGTGGCCCGGGTGGACACGCCCTACGTGGCCTTCTGCGACGACGACACGTGGTGGGACCCGGGATCGCTGCGGACGGCGGCCGACGTGCTGGACGCCCATCCCCGGCTCGCCGTCGTCACCGCGCGGATCCTCGTCGAGCCGGGCGGCCGCGAGGACCCGATCGTGCCCGAGCTGCGCGACTCCCCCGTGCGCGGAGCGGACTGGCTGCCCGGCCCTGCGCTGGGCTCCTTCCTGGCCGGCGCCTCGGTGCTGCGGCGGGAGGCGTTCACCGAGGTCGGCGGCTTCTCCGAGCGGCTGTGGCTCGGCGGCGAGGAGGAGCTCATGGCCGGCGACCTGGCCACCGCGGGCTGGGAGCTGTGTTACCTGCCGGAGCTCACCGTGCACCACCAGGCCAGCACCGCCCGGGATCCGCACAAGCGGCGCCGCGACGGCATCCGCAACACGCTGTGGACGACGTGGCTGCGCCGGCCCCTGCGCCCGGCGCTGCGCCGCACCGGGCACCTGCTGCGCACCGTCCCCCGCGACCGGCTGAGCGTGCTCGGCGTGCTGGACGCGCTGCGCGGCGCCCCGTGGGTGCTGCGGGAGCGGCGCGTGCTGCCCCCGCACGCCGAGGCCCGCTTCGCCGCGCTGGAGCACGCCCAGCGGACCTCCACCGCCCGCCGCTACGTCAGCTGAAGAGCGAGGCATAGGAAGCAATCCCCACGGCGCGGGCGCCCACGAGCGGGGTATTGCTTCCTGTACCCAGCGCTCACACCGCGCAGGTGATGCAGGTGCGGGCGGCCGGGCGGGCGGCCAGCCGGTCGGGCGCGATCGGCCGGCCGCAGGACTCGCAGACGCCGTAGTCCCCTGCCGCCCGGCGCTCGAGCGCGTCGTCGACGTCGGCCAGCCGGCGCCGGGCCGCGGCCAGCAGCGCCACCACCTGCTGGCGCTCGAAGGCGATCGTCGCGCCCTCGGGGTCGTGCTCGTCGTCGGCGTTGGACGACCGGGACGCCGCCACGACCGCGTCGAACTCGGCGGTCAGCGCCGCGATCTGGGCGAGGACGGCGGTCCGCTCCGCCGTCAGGGGGTCAGCGTCCACGGCGGAGCAGGCGCAGCGACCCGGTGCCCGGCAGCTCGGTGAACTCCCCCGACTCCACCACCCGCCGGTAGACGCCGTAGGGCGCCTGCCCGCCGTCGGCGGGGTCCGGGAAGACGTCGTGGATGGCGAGCGTGCCGCCGGGCGCCAGCTTGGCCACCCAGGCGTCCTGGTCCCGGCGGGCGGACTCCTCGGTGTGGCTGCCGTCGAGGAACAGCAGCGCCAGCGGCGTCGACCACAGCGGCGCGAGGGTCTCCGAGCGGGCCACCACGGCGATGACGACGTCCTCCGCGCCGGCGTCGGCGATGGTGCGGCGGAAGCGGGGCAGGGTGTCCAGCAGCCCGACGGCCGGGTCCACCAGCGACGGGTCGTGGTACTCCCAGCCGGGCTGGTGCTCCTCGGAGCCGCGGTGGTGGTCCACGGTGACCACGGAGCGGCCCGTCTCGCGGGCGGCAGCGGCCAGGTAGAGCGCCGACTTCCCCATCCAGCTGCCCACCTCCAGCAGCGGGCCGGGCACGGCGACGGCACGGGCGGCCTCGTAGAGCGCCGTCCCCTCGTCGTCGGGCATGAAGCCGGGTGCGGCCCGGGCGGCGGTCAACAAGTGAAGGCCCCCCTCCCCGTCGGCCCTCTGCAGGGGCCCGCCGCGAGCGTGCGAGCGGTGGGGGGCAGGGGATCCTTCCTGGGGCCGATCCTCGCTCACCGGGCCAGTCTGGCTCACCGGGCCAGCCGAGCGCGCAGCGACGTCATCCGCCGGTCGGCCGCAGCCCCGGCGTTCGTGTCCGCGGCCTTGGCGAAGAACGCGCCGGCCGCCGTCGTCACGGGGACGGCGAGGACGAGCGCGATGGCGCCGACCAGGGTGCGGATGACCTCCTCGGCCAGGGCGGAGCTGGTGAGGACCACGTCCCACGGCTGCGCGTAGACCTCGAAGAGCATGAGCAGCGGCAGCGCGGCCCCGGCGTAGGCGAAGACGATCGTGTAGACGGTCGAGGCGATGTGGTCGCGGCCGACGGCCATGCCCCGGGTGTAGAGCTCGCGCCAGGTCATGTCCGGGTCGACCTCGTGCAGCTGCCAGATCGCCGAGGCCTGGGTGATCGTGACGTCGTTGAGCACGCCGAGCCCGGCGACGACGACGCCGGCCAGGACCAGGCCGGAGAAGTCCAGGGTCGGGTCGAACGTCTGGAGCTGGACGGTCTCCTCGCTGGTGAGCCCGGTCAGCCGGGCCGTGGCGACCGACACCGCCCCGAGCACGGCGACCAGCGCGAGGCCGAACAGCGTGCCGACCAGCGCCGTCGTCGTCCGGGCGGAGAACCCGTGGGCCAGGTACAGGACGACGAACATGATGGCCGCCGACCCCACCAGGCTGGTGAGCGTCGGCGACCGGTCGGACAGCAGGCCGGGCAGGACGAACTGCAGCAGCACGAAGAAGGCGAACGCCAGCCCGACGAGCGAGGCCAGCCCCCGCAGGCGCGCGACCAGCCCGACGACGATCGCGAAGGCGATCGCGAGCACGACCATCGGGGTGCCGCGCGCGTAGTCGAAGAACCCGTACTGCGCCACGCCGTCGGCGCCTGCGTCCCGGGTGAGGACGAAGACGTCGCCCTCCTCGACCCCCGCGGCGTAGACCTCGGCCAACAGCTCGAGCTGCTGGAACTCCCCCGCGCCCGGCCCGTCGAGGACCTCCACGACGACGGTGGCGCAGGTCAGCTGCTGGGCGGGCCGGCCCGGGTCGCCGGGCGTCGAGCAGTCGAAGGGCTCCACCGACACCACGCGGGCGTCGGGGTAGGTGGTGCCGGGCGGCAGTACCAGCGCGGCGGCCTCCTCGGCCCGGGTCGGCTCCCCCGACGGCCACAGCACGACCAGGCCGACGACCGTGGCCAGGCCGACGGGCACCAGCAGCAGGAGCATGAGGCGCACCGCGCGGCGCCGGCGGGCGAGGACCTCCGGACTCGGCGGCGGCGCGTCCGGGTCGGGACCGTGGCTGTGGGGGTGGCTCGGCGGCACCCGGCCAGGCTAGGAGTTGCGGAGCCGCCCCTCGACGGGCCACCCCGACGCCGCACGGTCGGTCAGGCGTCGTCCTCGATGCCGAAGCGCAGCCAGAGCCCGCTGAGCTGCAGCGGCCGGGCCACCGCCGGCGGCGGGTCGACCAGCACCACGTCGACGCCGCGGGGCTGCCCCAGCTTCAGCAGCTGCACGAGGACCGCCATGCCCGCGGAGTTCAGGTAGGTCACCGCGCGGGCGTCCAGGCGCACCCGGCGCAGGGCGCTCCCGGCGAGCAGCAGGTCGGTCATGGTGCGGACCAGCGGCCGTCGCGCACTCTCTGTCAGCTCTCCCCGGACGGTCACCGTGGCGACGTCGCCGTCCAGGGTGGTGTCGACCTCCGGCTCCCCCTCGGTGCGGTGCGGCTGGCCCTGTTCCCCCGTCACCTCGGGGGCTGTCGTCTCGTCCACGGGAGACCACTGCCCCGTACGGCCGCAGCTCACTCGCGTCACCGCGGGCGGACGCCGACGAACCCGCCGTCGCAGGAACAAAGTCGCGTGATGGATGTTTACACCGGTGCAGCCTTGAGGTAATCTCTAGTTGCCACTAGAGGTTCTACCTCGGGCAGCGAACACCACCAGCAGCACACCGGAGGTTGCACAGAGATGATGCTGACCGCCTACGACCCGTTCGCCGCCACGTCCGCCGCCTTCCGTGCGCTGGACCAGCTGGCCGGCCGCGGCAACTCCCTGACCGCCCGACCGCTGTCGGGGATGCCGATGGACGCCTACCGGGTCGGCGACAACTTCGTCGCCCACTTCGACCTGCCCGGCGTCGACCCCGGCTCGATCGACCTGTCGGTCGAGGGCACCACGCTGACCGTGACCGCCGAGCGCTCGGTCCCGCAGCTGGAGAACGCGGAGTGGGCCATCGCCGAGCGGCCCTACGGCAGCTACACCCGCCAGCTGGTCCTGGGGCGCAGCCTCGACACCGACCGGCTCGAGGCGAGCTACCACGACGGCGTGCTCACCGTGAGCATCCCAGTCGCCGAGAAGGCGCGGTCGCGCAAGATCACCGTGACCCGGACCGACACGCCGACCGCCGTCGAGGGCCGGACCATCGAGGGCGAGTCCGCGGGGGCCAAGGCAGTCGAGAGCTGATCGGCACGCCCCTCGCGGGAGGCCGGGTCCACACGGGCCCGGCCTCCCGTGCTCTGCAGGGACAGGAGGACGCCTTGGCCGACCTCACCGGCGGCGGCGATGCGCTGCGCCGGCTCGACGACCCGGACTTCCCGGCGCTGACCATGAGCCAGGCCGCCGACCTCCTGGGCGTCCAGGCGGCGTTCCTCCGCAGCCTCGACACCTCCGGCGTCCTCCAGCCGCACCGCTCCCCCGGCGGACACCGCCGCTACTCGCGGCACCAGCTCGTCCTGGCCGCGCGGCTGCGCGGCCTGCTCGACGACGGACACACCCTCGCCTCGGCCGAGGTCATCCTCGGCCTGCAGGACGAGCTCGCCGACGCCCGGGCCGACACCCGGCGGCTGCAGGCGACCGTCGACCGGCTGCGGGACGGCAGCGAGCGCGACGGCACCCGCGACGCCGGAGGGTGACCGGACGCACGGTGCGCACGCAGCGCCACTAAACCCTGGGGGGGTATGGTTCCTGGTGACAGCTCGGCGAGCCGCCAGGAGGAACGACGTGGACACCGCCCACCACCCGGGCCCGCACGGGTACATCCACCGCAAGGACGACTACCTCAAGCGCCTGCGGCGCATCGAGGGGCAGGCGCGCGGCCTGCAGCGGATGGTCGAGGACGAGAAGTACTGCATCGACATCCTCACCCAGGTCTCGGCGATGACGAAGGCGCTGCAGTCGGTCGCACTGGGCCTGCTCGAGGAGCACATGTCGCACTGCGTCGTCCAGGCTGCCCAGGCCGGTGGCCGCGAGGCCGACGAGAAGGTCCGCGAGGCCTCGGAGGCGATCGCCCGCCTCGTCCGCTCCTGACCCCGCACCCGAGAGGAACACCCCCATGAGCACCGCCACCTACACCGTCGTCGGCATGACCTGCGGCCACTGCGTCTCCGCGGTGACCGAGGAGGTCTCCGCGATCCCCGGCGTGACCGGGGTCGACGTCGACCTGGCCACCGGCGGCCTGACCGTCACCGGCACCGACCCGGTCGACGGGGGCGCCGTGCGTGCCGCGGTCGAGGAGGCCGGCTACCAGGTGGCCGGCGGCTGACCGTGCCCGGCCGCCCCCGGAGAGGACCGGCATGAACACCCCGGCGAGACTCGCCGCGGTCGCGCTCGGCCTGGGCGCGGTCTTCGCGGCCGCCGTCGGAGTCGGCCGCGTCGTGGGCCCCGTCGACGCCCCCGCGGCCACGAGCGGGAGCACTCCCCCCGCCGCACCGGCGTCCGGGACCGGCGCCGCCGACGGCGGGCCGGCCGTCCTCGCGTCCGGGTACGTCCTGGACCCCCTCGAGGACCGGCTGCCGTCCGGGACGGCGTCGTTCGCCTTCCGCGTCCTGGGACCCGACGGCGCTCCGGTGGTCGACTACGACGTCGAGCAGGTGGAGGACCTGCACCTGGTCACCGCCCGTCGCGACCTCACCGGCTACCAGCGCCTGCACCCCGAGCTCGGCCCGGACGGCGTGTGGCGGGTGCCGCTGGAGCTGACGCCGGGCAGCTGGCGCGTGGTCGCCGACCTCACCCCCAGCGCCCTGGGCCAGAACCTGACCCTGGGCACCGACGTGGAGGTGGCCGGCGCCTACGACCCGCAGCCGCTGCCCGAGCCCGCCGCGGTCGCGGAGGTCGACGGCTACAGCGTCGCCCTGACCGGTGAGCTCCTGGTCGGGCAGGAGTCCGAGCTGACCTTCAGCGTCAGCCGCGACGGCCGCCCGGTCAGCGACCTGCAGCCCTACCTCGGCGGCTACGGCATCCTGGTGGCGCTGCGGGCGGGCGACCTCGCCTACCTGCACCCTCACCCGGCCGAGCCGCCGGCGGGCACCACCCCCACGGCCGGACCGCACAAGACCTTCGTCGCGACGGCGCCGTCCCCGGGGACCTACCGGCTGTTCCTCGACTTCCGGCACGGCGACGCCGTCCACACCGCCGCGTTCACCGTCGGCGTCGCCGGCTCCGGTGGCGACGGCTCCGGCGGGCCCACCCCCGACGCGCCGCCGGCCGATCACGGTCACGGCGACTGAGGAGAGGACCGCGTTGAGCACCCCCACCCCGCCCCCGGCCGGCGAGCTCGAGCTCGCGATCGGCGGCATGACCTGCGCCTCCTGCGCCGCCCGGATCGAGAAGAAGCTCAACAAACTCGAGGGCGTCACCGCGACGGTCAACTACGCCACCGAGAAGGCGCGGGTCAGCTACGCCGGGCCGGTCACGCCGGCGGACCTGATCGCCACGGTGGAGAAGACCGGCTACACCGCGACGCTGCCCTCGCCGCGGCCCGAGGCCCGGCCCGAGCCCGTGCGGGGTGCGGAGGACGGCCGCCTGCGGCTGCTCGTCTCCACGGTGCTGACCGTGCCGGTCGTCGCCATGGCGATGATCCCCGCGCTGCAGGTCGAGTACTGGCAGTGGCTGTCGCTGACGCTGGCCGCACCCGTGGTCGTCTGGGGCGGGCTGCCGTTCCACCGCGCCGCCTGGACCAACCTCCGGCACGGCGCCGCCACCATGGACACCCTCGTCTCGCTCGGCACCGGCGCGGCGTTCCTGTGGTCGCTGTACGCCCTGTTCCTCGGCACCGCCGGCGTGCCCGGGATGACGCACCCGTTCGAGCTCACCATCGCCCGCAGCGACGGAGCCGGGAACCTCTACCTCGAGGCGGCCGCCGGGGTGACCACGTTCCTGCTCGCCGGGCGGTTCGTCGAGATCCGCTCCAAGCGGCGGGCGGGCGCGGCCCTGCGGGCGCTGCTGGAGCTGGGCGCCAAGGAGGTCTCCGTGCTGCGCGGCGGGACCGAGCGCCGCATCCCGGTCGAGCAGCTGGGGGTCGGCGACCTGTTCGTCGTCCGCCCCGGCGAGAAGATCGCCACGGACGGCGAGGTGCGCGAGGGCGTCTCCGCGGTGGACGCCGCTCTGCTCACCGGTGAGTCCGTGCCGGTCGAGGTGGGCCCGGGCGACCCCGTCGTCGGCGCCACCGTGAACGCCGGCGGCCGGCTGGTCGTGCGGGCCACCCGGATCGGCGCGGAGACCCAGCTGGCGCAGATGGCCCGGCTGGTCGAGGAGGCGCAGAACGGTAAGGCCGAGGTACAGCGCCTGGCCGACCGGGTGTCGGGGGTCTTCGTCCCCGTCGTCCTGGCCCTGGCGGTCGCGACCCTCGGCTTCTGGATCGGCGCCGGCGCCGGGCTGTCGGCCGCCGTCACCGCCGCGGTCGCCGTGCTGATCATCGCCTGCCCGTGCGCGCTCGGGCTGGCCACGCCGACCGCGCTCATGGTGGGCACCGGCCGGGGCGCGCAGCTCGGCATCCTGATCAAGGGCCCCGAGGTGCTGGAGTCCACCCGCGCCGTGGACACCGTCGTCCTCGACAAGACGGGCACCGTCACCACCGGCCGGATGACGCTGCACGACGTCGTCCCGGCCGCCGGCGAGGACGCCGGACGGCTGCTGCGGCTGGCCGGCGCCGTGGAGCACGGCTCGGAGCACCCCGTCGCGCGGGCCGTGGCCACGGCCGCCGCCGACCGGAGCGGCCCCCTGCCGCCGGTCGAGGGCTTCGCCAACGTCGAGGGGCTGGGTGTGCGGGGCGTGGTCGAGGGTGCGGCGGTGCTCGTCGGGCGGCCGCGGCTGCTCGACGCCGAGTCGGTGCCCGTGCCCGACGAGCTCGCCGCCGCGCTGGCCGCCGCGCAGGCACGGGGCCGGACGGCGGTGCTGGTCGCGGTCGACGGCGCGGCGCGCGGCGTGCTCGCCGTCGCCGACGCGGTCAAGCCGTCCTCGGCCGCGGCGGTCGCCCAGCTGCGCGCTCTGGGCCTGCACCCGGTGCTGCTGACCGGGGACAACGAGACGGTCGCGCGGTCGGTCGCCGCGGAGGTGGGGATCGACGAGGTGGTCGCCGAGGTGCTGCCGCAGGACAAGGTGGACGTCGTCCGGCGGCTGCAGGCCGAGGGCCGCGTGGTCGCCATGGTCGGCGACGGGGTGAACGACGCGGCCGCGCTCGCCGCCGCCGACCTCGGGCTGGCCATGGGCACCGGGACCGACGTGGCGATCCAGGCCTCGGACCTCACCCTGGTGCGGGGGGACCTCCGGGCCGCGGCCGACGCGATCCGGCTGGCCCGCCGCACGCTGGCGATCATCAAGGGGAACCTGTTCTGGGCGTTCGCCTACAACGTCGCCGCGCTGCCGCTGGCCGCCGCGGGGCTGCTCAACCCGATGATCGCGGGCGCCGCGATGGCGTTCAGCTCGGTGTTCGTGGTGACCAACAGCCTGCGGCTGCGCCGGTTCGCCCCGCTGCCGGGCAACACCGACGCGACCACCGCCGTCCCTGCCGGCCGTCGGACCACCGCCCCCGCCGCCTGACGGCACCCGTCCGCACGAGGAGTGGCCCGGGGGGGTTTCTTCCCGCACGCTCGTGCTCTGCCCACCACAGTGGGCAGAGCACGAGTTCCGCGGAAGTCACCGAGGGAGGCCCCCGTGGACGACGGAGCACCCTCCACGGCGCGGATCCTCGCGGTGGCCGGGCTGACCTGGGGGCTGACCCTGCTGCTCGGAGCCGGCCGCGTCGTCGACGCGCTCTGCCCCGAACTCCCGGAGGGGAAGCGCTGGCTCGTGCGCGTCCTCGGCGCGCGGTTGGTGGCCCAACACGCGACCGTGCTCGTTGCGCCGGTGCGGCCGGTCCTGCCGGTCGCTGCGGCGGTCGAGGGGCTGCACGGGCTGAGCATGGTCCCGCTGCTGGGCCTCCCCCGGTACCGACGGGCCGCCCTGATCAGCGGCGGCATCGCCGGGCTGTCCGCAGTCGTGCTGGCGGCGGCGTCGGCCGAGCCCTCCCGCCGCCCGGCGTCAGAGCGCCGGTAGCAGCAGGAGAGCCGTCGGGACGAGGAGGAGCAACCCGGCGGAGGCCAGCGCGACCGTCCGAGCCCAGGCCGGCAGCGGGGACGGCGGGTCGAGCAGCCGCCGCACCCGCGCGCCCACCGCGCCGCCGGTCACCGAGAGCGCACCGCTCGGCACGCCACCCCCGGCGCCGCCGGCTGCCACGACGATCGCCTGGGCGAGCGTCCGCCGGGGCGTGGGGCCGTCGAGCGTGCGCAGGGCGACGTCGTCGGCCCGCATCTCCACGAGGGTCCGCACCGCGGCGTGCGCGCGGGCGGCCGCGGGCAGCACCGGCAGCGCGGCCGCCCACGCGACGAACGGCAGCAGGTACAGGTGGTGGTGCTCGCGCAGGTGCGCCCGCTCGTGCGCCACGACGGCGGCCAGCTGGGCGTCGTCGAGCTCGGCCACCATGCCGGAGGAGAGCACGAGCAGCGGCCGCGCGCCGGGGATGCAGAAGGCAACCGGGGCCGGGTGGTCGAGCAGCCGGGCGTCGGGCACCTGCGCGGGCTGCACGACGAGCTCGAGCAGCTCGCGGTGCCGGCGGCGGGTGCGCGCGGTGCGGACCCAGGACAGCAGCAGGACGCCGACCAGCTCGGAGGCGAGCACCGCGGCGAGGGTGAGCGTGATCCAGTGGTCGCCGCGCACCGGATCGTCCGCCGGGGCGCCGGCCAGCACCGCCCCCGCCGCCTCGGGCAGCGAGTGAGCCCACGGCGCCAGCCCGTGCGACAGCAGGGCGCCGATGATCGACAGGCCGCCGGCCAGGCCGATCGCCTGCCAGCAGACCAGCGCGACGAGCGGGTCGCGTCCCGGCCAGCCGGCCCGGGCCAGCAACGCCGGGACCGGCCAGGCGAGCAGCGCGGCGAGGACGGCGAGGGCGACCGCGGTGGCGGGCAGCAAGTCAGCGCGTCGCGTCGTCCGGCCCGGCCGCCCCGGCCAGCAGCTCGCGCAGCAGCCGAGCCTCGTCGGGGTCGACGCTGCCGACGAAGCGGGCCAGCACCGCCTGCCGGTCCCCGGCCGAGCCGAGGACCTCGTGCATCAGCTCCGCGGCGTGGTCCTCGCGGGTGGCCCGCGGGCGGAAACGCCGCGGCCGTGCGTCGTCGTGGACGACGAAGCCCTTCTGCTCCAGCCGGGTCAGCACGGTGTGCACGGTGGTCAGCGCGAGGCCCCGGTCGGCCAGGCCGTCGCGCAGCTCGGCCGCCGAGACCGCGCCGTCGGCGGACCACAGCCGCTCCATGACGGCCCGCTCCAGCTCACCCAACGACGCCACGGTCTCTCCCTGTCCTGCGACTCACACCCGCGTCTTCTACGTGTCGTAGAAGGACGTGTTCTACTTGTCGTAGAACATCGTACGTCGCCCAGTGAGGAGAGCGGCCGTGGACGTCCTGGACGTGGCGCGCTGGCAGTTCGGGATCACGACCGTCTACCACTTCCTGATGGTCCCGCTGACCATCGGCCTGGGGATCCTGGTCGCGGTCATGCACACCATGTGGGTGCGGACCGACAAGCCCGAGTGGCTGCGGATGACCCGCTTCTGGGGCCGGATCTACCTCATCAACTTCGTGCTGGGCGTGGCCACGGGCCTGGTCCAGGAGTTCCAGTTCGGCCTGGCCTGGAGCGAGTACAGCCGGTTCGTCGGCGACGTGTTCGGCTCCCTGCTGGCGCTCGAGGCCCTGCTGGCCTTCTTCCTCGAGTCGACCTTCCTGGGCCTGTGGATCTTCGGCTGGGGCCGGATCCCGAAGAAGCTGCACCTGGCCGCGCTGTGGGCCGCGGTGATCGGCTCGGTCGTGAGCGCGTACTTCATCATCGCGGCCAACTCGTGGATGCAGCACCCGGTCGGCGTGGAGGTGGACGACGCCACCGGCCGGCCGGTCCAGGTGGACTTCCTCGCCGTCCTCACCAACAACACCGCGCTGGCCGCGTTCAGCCACGCGATCGTCGCCGCGCTCGTGGTCGCCGGCGCGCTCCTGGTCGGCGTCGGGCTGTGGCACCTGCGCCGGCGGAAGCTGGCCGACGCACCGACCGCGGACGTCGACCACCGCGTGTGGCGGCGGTCGGTGCGGCTCGGTGGCTGGGTGTCGCTGGCCGCGTTCGTCCTCGTCGCCCTCACCGGCGACTGGCAGGGCAAGCTCATGTACCAGCAGCAGCCGCTGAAGATGAGCTCGGCGGAGGCGCTGTGCGAGACCGAGGCGCCGGCGTCCTTCTCGATCTTCGCCTGGGGCAAGCTCGGCTCCAACGAGTGCGACGACGTGCACTCGATCACCGTGCCCTACCTGCTCTCCTACCTCGCCCACGGCGACTTCTCGACCGCCGTCCCCGGTGTCAACGAGCTGCAGGAGGAGTACGCCGCGGTCTACGGCGAGACCTATCCCGACGACCCGTCGCGCTTCGGCGCCCTGGCCGGCGAGGAGGTCGACTACACGCCGCTGCTCGGGGTCACCTACTGGAGCTTCCGGCTCATGATCGGCATGGGCGGGGTGTCGGCCGCGGTCGCCGCCTACGCGCTGTGGGCGACGCGCGGGGGCCGGGTACCCACCTGGCGGATCGGCGTCTACGGATCGCTGCTCGCCGTCGCCGCGCCGTTCGTCGCCAACGCCACCGGCTGGATCTTCACCGAGATGGGCCGCCAGCCCTTCGTCGTCCACCCGAACCCCGACGTCCCGGTCGACGAGCAGGTGTGGTTCTTCACCGCCCAGGCGGTCTCCCCCGGCATCAGCGCCGCCGAGGTCTGGACGTCGCTGTCCGTGCTGACCCTCGTCT
This sequence comes from Geodermatophilus sp. CPCC 206100, assembly GCF_048569675.1. Classification (NCBI taxonomy): domain Bacteria; kingdom Bacillati; phylum Actinomycetota; class Actinomycetes; order Geodermatophilales; family Geodermatophilaceae; genus Geodermatophilus; species Geodermatophilus sp. CPCC 206100. The sequence continues at coordinate 53,337 of NZ_JAQISV010000011.1, read as the reverse complement.
ACGGCGCGCTGGCCGTCGTCGAGCTGTGGCTGGTCACCCGCTTCGTCCGCCGCGGCGTGACCACCGGGGACGGTGCACCGACCCCCGGCGCACCACCCGAGGGCACCCCGGACGACGACGCGCGCCGGGACGACGACGTCCTCTCCTTCGCCTACTGAGCTGGAGCACACCATGGACCTGCAGACGCTCTGGTTCGCCGCCGTCGCGGTGCTCTGGACCGGCTTCCTGCTGCTGGAGGGCTTCGACTTCGGCGTCGCCGCGCTGCTGCCGGTGCTCGGCCGCGGCCCGGCCGACCGCCACCTCATGCTCCGCACGATCGGGCCCCTGTGGGACGGCAACGAGGTCTGGCTGATCACCGCCGTGGGCGCGGTGTTCGCCGCCTTCCCCGGCTGGTACGCGACCTGGCTACCCGCCCTCTACCTGCCGTTCGTGCTCGTGCTCCTCGGCCTCATCGTCCGGGCGGTCGCCTTCGAGTGGCGGCACTCGCACTCCACGGCGGCCTGGGACGCGACGTGGACCCGCGTCATCACCGCCGGCTCGCTGATCGCCGCGGCCGGGATCGGCGCGGCCCTGGCCGCGACGACCCTGGGCCTGCCGATCGACGCCGACGGCCACCGGGTCGGCGGCCCCCTCGCCGGGCTGGGCTGGCCCGCCCTGCTGGGCGCGGTCGCGGTCGTGGCCTTCTCCCTGGTGCACGGCGCGGTGTTCCTGGCCCTGAAGACCGACGGGCCGGTGCGCCTGGCCGCCCGCGCGTTCGCGCTCCGCTGGGCGCCGGTGGCGGCGCTGCCCCTGCTGGCCTGGGCCGGCGCCGTGCACCTGCGGTCCGGGACGCCGGTCACCGCGGCGCTGTGGTTGGTCGCGGCGCTGGCCGTGGTCGTCGCGTGGGCCCGGCTGCGGGTCGGGCGGGAGGGCCAGGCGTTCGCCGCGTGGGGCGCGATGCTGGTGGCCGCGGCCGCCACCGTCTTCGGCGCGGCCTACCCGGTCGTCGTCCCCTCGACCCTGGACCCGGCGTTCGACGTGACGGTGGCCGACGCCTCGGTCAGCGACTACACGCTCACCGTCATGACGTGGGCCGCCGGGATCGGGCTGCCCGTCGTCCTCGGCTACCAGGCGTGGACCTACTGGGTGTTCCGCAGGCGGCTCACCGCCGAGCCGGCGCACGCCGAGGCCGCCGCGTGACCCCGAACGGCGGTTCTCGCGGAAACCGACGGGACGACGGTTTTCGCGAGAAGCGACGGGAGCGGGGGCCGCTGGCGGCGCTGGCCGGCGTTCCGGGGCTGACCGGCGCGCTGGTCCGCCAGGTCGCCGCCGCGCTCGCCGGCACCGCGGGACTGGTGCTCCTCGCCGCGGGCCTGGCGCACGCCGTCGCCCGGTCGGCGGGCCAGGCCGAGGGGGCGGTGGCCGGCCCGCTGCTGCTGGCCGTGGCCGGCGTCGCGCTGCGGGCGGCCGCCGGCTCGGTCGGCGACCTGCTGGCCGACCGCGACGCCCGCCGCGCCGAGGAGGAGCTGCGCACCCGGCTGACCGCCCGGCTGGCCGCCTCGCCGGCCGCCGTGGAGGCGGCCGGCGGACCGGGGCCCGCGGCGGTGCTGGCCACCACCCGGCTCGCCGACCTCGGCCCCGCCCTCGCGACCCACCTCCCGGCGCTGGCCCAGACCCTGGTCGTGCCGCCGGTGCTGCTGCTCGCGCTGGCGTGGACCGACCTGCTCTCGGCGGCCCTGGTCGCCGTCACCCTCCCGCTGGTGCCGCTGTTCATGGTCCTGGTCGGGCTGACCACGCGGGACGGCACCGCGGCCGCCGCCCGCGCGCTGGACCGCATCGCCGGCCACGTGGCCGAGCTGGTGCGCGGGCTGCCGGTGCTGGTCGGCCTGGGCCGGGCGGCGGAGCAGGCCGCCGCGCTCGCCGAGCTGGGCGAGACCGCGCGCCGGCGCACGCTGGCGACGCTGCGACTCGCCTTCCTCTCCTCCCTGGTGCTCGAGCTGCTGGCGACCCTGTCGGTCGCGCTGGTCGCGGTGACGGTCGGCCTGCGGCTGGTGCACGGCGACCTGGCGCTCGCGCTCGGGCTGACCGCGCTGCTGCTCGCGCCGGAGGCGTTCGCCCCGCTGCGCGCCCTCGGCGCCGCGCACCACGCGAGCGAGGACGCCGCGCTGGCCGCCGCGGAGGCCCGCGCGGTGCTGGCGGCACCGAGCGGCGCTCCGCTCGCCGTCCCCGGCCCGGACGACGACCCGCGCGGAGCCGACGTCGCCGTCCGCGGCCTGACCGTGCGGTTCCCGGGCCGCGCCGTGCCCGCGCTGCCGCCGCTGGATCTGGACCTGCGCCCCGGCGAGCTGGTCGTCCTGCGAGGCGCCAGCGGCTCGGGCAAGTCCACCCTGCTGGCCGCGCTCACCGGCCTCCTCCCGCCCGCGGCCGACGTCGGGGGAACGGTCACCGGCGTCGCGGTCGGCGGGGTCGCGTCCGTGCCGCAGCACCCGCGGACCACCGGCGCGACGGTCGCCGACGAGCTGCGGCGGCACGCCGACTCGGCGCCCGGCGTGGACGCGGTCGTCGGCGAGGCGTTCGTCGTCGAGGCGCTGGCACGGGTCGGCGCCGCGGACCTCGCCGGGCGCGCCTGCCCGACCCTCTCCCCCGGTGAGCTGCAGCGGGTGGCCCTGGCCCGCGCCCTGGTGCGGATGCGCCGCGGTGCCCGCCTGCTCCTGCTCGACGAGCCCACCGCGCACCTGGACGGCGACGCCGCGGCGCGCGTCGCCGCGGTGCTGGCCGACCTGCGCGGCACGGTGACGGTCCTGCTGGTCACTCACGACCCCGCGCTGGCCGCCCTCGCCGACCGCACCGTCGTCCTCGCCGGGAGCGCGGCGGCCCCCCGCTCGGCGCCGAGATCGGCGATCTCGGCGCCATCGGCGCCCCATGGCGGCGAGATCGCCGATCTCGGCGGGCCGGGCCCCGATCCCGGACAGCCGGGCCCCGGTCCCGGCGCCGCGGCCACCCCCGCGCACCGCTGGCCCCGCCGGGCGCTGGTCCGCGCCCTCGCGGCCGGCACCGCGTCGGCCGGGGCCGGTGTCGCGCTGACCGCGGTCTCCGGCTGGCTGATCGTGCGCGCCGCGGAGATGCCACCGGTGCTCACCCTGCTGGTGGCGATCGTCGGCGTGCGCGCGTTCGGGCTCGGTCGGGCCGGTCTGCGCTGGGCAGAGCGGATGGCCGCGCACGACGCCGCGCTGCGGATGGCGGCCGACCTGCGGGTGCGCGTGTGGCAGGCGCTGGCCCGGCAGGGCATCGCGGCCGACCGGACGCCGGGGTCCGCGCTCGCCCGCGTCGTCGGCGACGTCGGCCTGGTGCAGGACCTCTCGGTGCGGGTGGTCCCGCCGGCGTTCGCGGGCATCGCGGTTCCCGCGGCCACGGTCGGCGCCCTGGCGCTGGTCTCCCCCGCCGCCGCCGCAGCGGCCGGGGTCGTGCTGCTCGTCACCGTCGCGCTCGTCCTCGCCGCGCACCGCCGGGTGGACGCCGGCGCCGCGCGGTCCGAGGCGGCGCTGCGGATCTCCGCCCTGCGGGACACCGCGACCGCCCTGGAGGGCGCGGCCGACCTGCGGGCGCACGGGCTGGCGGCGCGGACCGCGGCCGACCTCGCCGCCCTCGCGCACCGCCGGTCGGCGGCCGCGGGAACCGGCACCCGCGCCCGCGCGCTGGGCACCGGCCTCGTCGTGCTGGGCACGGGAGTGGCCGCGGTGGCCGCGGCGGCGACCGGGACGGCCACCGGCACCACCGGCCCGGCGATCGCCGTCCTGGCCCTGGCGCCGCTGGCCCTGGCCGAGCCGCTGTCCGGGCTGGTCGGGGCGCTGCAGCGGCGCGGCGCGCTCGCCGACGCCCGCGCCCGCCTCGACGCCGTCCTCACCGCGCCCGGGCCCGCCGACCCCGCCGCGCCGGAGCCGGCCCCGGCCCGGGTCCGGGGGCTGGCCACGGCGGACCTCACCGCCGGCTGGCCCGGCGGCCCGGACGTGCTGCGGGGGATCACCGCGCAGGCGCGGGCCGACGGCGGCTGGCTGGTCGTGCGCGGGCCGTCGGGGTCGGGCAAGTCGACGTTCCTCGCCGTGCTCATGGCCGCGCTGCGGCCCCGCGCGGGCTCCTACACGCTGGGCGACGTCCCGACCGGCTCCCTCAGCGGCGACGGCGTGCGGGCAGGGATGGCCTGGCTACCGCAGGAGGCGCACGTGTTCGCCTCCTCGATCCGCGCCAACCTCGCGGTCGCCGCTCCGCGCGGCGAGCTGGCCGGCGCCCGGGGCGAGGCCCGGATGCGGGCCGCGCTCGACGCCGCGGGCCTGGGCCCGCTGCTCGCCGCCCTCCCCGACGGGCTGGACACCCCGGTCGGCGCGGGCGGGACGGCGCTGTCGGGCGGGGAGCGGCGCCGGCTGGCCGCGGCCCGGGCGCTGCTCGCCGACCGCGACGTCGTGCTGCTGGACGAGCCGACCGCGCACCTCGACCCGCCCACCGCCGCCGCGCTCGTGCGGGACCTCCGCGCGACGCTGGCCGGCCGGGTGGTCGTGTGCGTGACCCACGACGACGCCGTGGCGCGGCCCGGCGATCCCGTCGTCCGCCTGGGAACCGGGTCCGTCGCACCGGCCGCGCGGGACTTGTCGGTACCGGCGGGCAGGCTGCCCGCATGACTGCGTCCTTCACCGGTTCGGTCTTCCTCGGCATGAGCGTCGACGGGTTCATCGCCCGCCTCGACGGCGACCTCTCCTGGCTCACCGGCGGCGCCGAGTCCGGCGGCCCGCCCGACGACGGCGCCGGCGGCGACTTCGGCTTCTCCGCGTTCGTCTCGGGCATCGACGCGCTGGTCATGGGCCGCGCCACCTACGAGGTCATCGCGCCGATGGACGAGTGGCCCTACCAGGGCAAGCCGGTGCACGTGGTCAGCACGACACTGGAGCCCAGCGCGGACGCCCGCATCACCGTGCACCGCTCGTTCGACGACGTCGTCGCGGCGCTCACCGCCGCCGGGTACCGCCGGGTGTACGTGGACGGCGGCCGCACGGTGCACACGTTCCTCACCGCCGGGCTGATCGGTGACCTCACGCTGTCCCGCGTGCCGGTGCTCATCGGCGAGGGGCACACGCCGTTCGGTGCGCTGCCGGCCGACGTCGCGCTCGAGCACGAACGCACCGAGGTCTTTCCCGGCGGCATGGTGCAGACCACCTACCGGGTGCGCCCGCCGGCCTGACGGCCGGCACCACCCGGCGGGGAGGTCCCCGGTCAGGCCGCGGCGTGCTCCGGGCGGGCGCGCACGATCTCGTAGCCGGGGAACTCCGGGAGGACCGGGTCGACGACGAGCGGGACCCCGGCCGGGGAGCCGAGGCGCCCGCAGCCGGCCACTGCACTGCGCTCGTCCGGCGGCATCTGCGCGAGCATCCGCTCGTACAGCTCCGGGCGGATGCGGATCTCCCGCGGCGGCGCGGCCCCGGGGGCGAAGGCGATGGCGACGACGTCTCCGGCGATGTCCGGCCGGACCCAGTGGACGCTGCTCATGGCGGCCTCTCTGCACGGGTTCCTCCCGCGCACTGGTTCAACGCCGGGCGGACCCGGTCTGTGCCCTACCCGCCGGAGGGGTGGCTCGCACCTGCGTCCGGCACTCCGACCGGGATCTCCGGGCCGAGCCGGGCGCCCTGCAGCAGCCGCAGGTCGTCGCCGGACCAGAAGCTGCCGGGGTCGTAGGAGTTGCGCGGCCGGCCGCCGTCGAGCAGGCCCATCGCCGTGTAGGTCGCGGCCACCAGCTCGGCGCAGTACACCGTCTCCGCCGACGTCCCGCGCCGCAGCCGGCCGTTGAGCCACCCCGCGGCCAGCCCGCGGGTGGTGGGGAACGGCCGACCGTCGAGCCGGGCGACGGCGCGCAGGACGGCGTCCTCCATCTCGGGGGTCACCCCGCCGTCGTCGGCCGGGCCGACCAGCTGGCGCAGCCAGGCCCGCTGGCCGTACCGGTGTGCCCAGGTGCGGACGGCGTCGGCGAGGTCGTGCAGCTGGACGCCGCGCTGGTGCTGACCGGTCCAGACGTCGGGCAGCGACCGGCCGAGCTCGGCGTGCCAGAGCAGCGGCGGGAGGTCCTCCAGCACGACCGCCATGCCGACGTGGTTGACCGGCGCGTTGGTCAGCGCGCGGATCGCCCGGTCGGCCACCGAGGCGCCGCGGAAGACCCACACGTCGCCGGTGCGGGTCAGCTCGACCGCCTCGTCCAGGCTCAGCTCGGGCACGGCGCTACGTTACGGATCATGCGCGCCTGGAAGCTGCTCGGACTGGCCGGCCTCGCCGGCGTCGCGGCGACCGGCGCCGTGCTCGCCCGCAACGAGCGGCAGCGCCGGGCACACACCCCCGAGGAGATCCGGGCCCGGCTGCGCGAGCGGCACGCGGCGCTGGCCGACGTGCCGGAACCGGCGCCCGTGCCCGTGCCCGTCGAGGAGCTCGCGGGCGGACGGCGGCACGCGCTGGCCCGGCTGCTCCGCCGACGCTGACCTCCAGCTCACGGAGGGCGACCGCCACACCGGAACCCGTCCGGCCGCCTTCCCGGCGCGCTCCGGCCGGTCGACACTGCACGACGCCCGCCGGTGTCGCCGGGCGCTGTCTGGGTCATCCGCTCGGCGACGCCGACGCGGTCGCCTGCCCTCGGTGGGGCTACCCGGCACCGGCGGGCAGCGCCGGCCCCTCGTCCTTGAGCGCCACGCCCGAGGCGCCCAGCTGCCGGGCGGCCGACAGCAGCGCGGCGACCGTGTCGGCGGCCTGCGCGTAGGACAGCCCGTGCGGCGGGCGGACGTTGGACACGCAGTTGCGCTCGGAGTCCGCTCGCCCGGGCCGCGGGTCCCAGGTGAGGTAGACGCCCAGGGAGTCGGCCGACGACAGCCCCGGCCGCTCCCCGACGAGGACGACGACGGCCCGCGCGCCGAGGGCGGCCCCCACCGCGTCGCCGAGCGCCACCCGCGCTTGCGAGGCCAGCACGAGCGGGGCGACGCGCCAGCCGGGCAGCCGCTCGAGCAGCGCCGTGGCCAGGCCGGCGGCGTGCTCGTGCACCGCGCGCGGCGAGAGCCCGTCGGCGATCACCAGGGCCAGATCGGCGTCGGTCCGCGGCAGCGTCGTGCCCTCCGCCAGCTGCCGGCCCAGGTCGGGGCGCTGCAGGTAGGTGGCGCGGTCGGGCGCCGCCGAGTGCACCTCGAGGACCTCGGCGCCGGGCAGGGACGCCCGCACCACCGCCGGGTCCAGGGGCTGGTGCACCGCGTCCCGCGCCGCGGCGTGGGCGGCGCGGAACTCCAGCTCGCGGGCGGTGGGCAGCGCGTCCCCGGCCCGACCCAGCGCCACCCGCGCGCGGGTGGCCGCCCGCAGCACCGACCACGGGTCGTCGCCCGGCGGCAGCGGCTGGTCCAGCGCCGAGGTCATGCCGACGCCGCCGCGAGCAGGGCCCGGGCCGCGGGCGCGTCGGCGGACAGCTCCCGCACCCGGCCGGCGTCGTCGAGCAGGTCCATCCGCGCCAGCCACTCCTCGAACTCGGGCGCGGGACGCAGGTCGAGCACCGAGCGGGTGGAGAGCACGTCGGAGAACGACAGCGACTGGTAGTGCAGCATCACGTCGTCCGACCCCGGGACGGCGATGAGGAACGTGCAGCCGGCCGCCCCGAGCAGCAGCATCAGCGCGTCCATGTCGTCGCCGTCCACCTCGGCGTGGTTCGTGTAGCAGACGTCGACACCCATGGGCAGGCCCAGCAGCTTGCCGCAGAAGTGGTCCTCCAGTCCGGCGCGCAGCACCTGCTTGCCGTCGTACAGGTACTCCGGGCCGATGAAGCCGACGACGGTGTTGACCAGCAGCGGCTCGAAGTGCCGGGCCACGGCGTAGGCGCGGGTCTCCAGCGTCTGCTGGTCGACCGGCCGCCCGCCGATCCCCCGGTGCGCGTCGGCCGAGAGGGCCGCCCCCTGCCCGGTCTCGAAGTACGTCACGTTCGACCCGACGGTGCCGCGGCCCAGCTCCAGCGCGCCGGCGCGCGCCTCGGCGAGCAGGTCGAGGGTCACCCCGAAGCCGCGGTTGGCCGCCTGGGTGCCGGCCACCGACTGGAACACCAGGTCGACCGGCGCGCCCTGCTCCAGCGCCCGCAGCGTGGTGGTGACGTGGGCCAGCACGCAGGACTGGGTGGGGATCGCGTACCGGGTGATCACCGCGTCGACCAGTTCGAGCAGCGCGACGGTGCGCGCCGGGGAGTCGGTGGCCGGGTTGATCCCGATGACGGCGTCCCCGCAGCCCTGCAGCAGCCCGTCGACGATGGAGGCGGTCACGCCGAGCGGGTCGTCGGTCGGGTGGTTGGGCTGCAGCCGCGAGGCCAGCCGGCCCGGCAGGCCCAGGGTGCTGCGCAGCCCGGTGACCACCCGCGTCCGCCGCCCGACCGCGACCAGGTCGGCGTTGCGCATCAGCTTGGACACCGCCGCGACCATCTCCGGGGTCAGCCCGCGGGCCAGGCCGCTGATCGCCGCCTCGTCGCCCGCGGCCGTCCAGGCGAGCAGCCGGTCGCGGAACTCCCCCACCGTCAGCGACGCGACCGGGGCGAAGGCGGCGCGGTCGTGCGTGTCCAGGACCAGCCGGGTGACGTCGTCCTCGTCGTAGCCGACCACCTGCTCCTCGAGGAAGGTGGCCAGCGGGACGTCGGCGAGCACCGTCTGCGCCGCGACCCTCTCGGCGGCCGACTCCGCGGCGCAGCCGGCCAGCACGTCACCCGACCGGGCCGGGGTGGCCTTGGCCAGCAGCTCCACCAGGGTCGGGAACTCGTAGGCGTGCCCGGCGACGGTGCCGCGACGTCTCATCGGACGTCCTCCGCTGCCTCGGCCAGCAGCTCGAACTCCTCCTCCGGCGCCGAGGCGACCAGGTGGTGGCGGCTGTAGAGCGCGAAGTACGCGAGGAACACGGCGTAGGCGCCGAGGGTCCAGAGCGCGGCGGTGACGTCGACGAGGAAGGTGGCGACGACGGCGGCGGCCGCCAGCACGAGCGCGACGCCGGTGGTGACCACGCCGCCCGGCGTCCGGTAGGGCCGGGCCAGGCCCGGCTCGCGGCGGCGCAGCACGATGTGGCTGACCATCATCAGCACGTAGGACACCGTCGCCCCGAAGACGGCCATGTTGAGCAGCATCGCGCCCTGGCCGGTCAGCGACAGCGCGAAGCCGATCGCGCCGGGCACCAGCAGCGCCAGCATCGGCGCCTTCCGGCCGTTCGTCACCGACAGCGCCCGGGGCAGGTAGCCCGCCCGCGAGAGGGCGAAGGTCTGCCGCGAGTAGGCGTAGATGATCGAGAAGAAGCTGGCCACGAGCCCGAACAGGCCGGCGTAGTTGACCACCCGGGTGATGCCGTCCGGCGCCGCGGAACCGGCGAGCGCGTCGACCGGCGGGTTGCCCGACCCGGCGATCGCCGAGGACCCGGCCGCCCCGGGGGTGAACACCAGCATGAGGACGGCGAGCACGACGAGGACGCCCATCGCGGCGACGATCCCCCGCGGCATCGAGCGGGCCGGGTCGCGGGCCTCCTCGGCTGCCAGCGGCACGCTCTCGACGGCGAGGAAGAACCAGATGGCGAACGGGAACGCCGCCCAGATCCCGAGGATCCCGTACGGGAGGAAGGACGAGGCCCCGGCCGCGTCGGTCGGCGCGATGTCGAGCAGGTTCCCGGCGTCGAACTGCGGAACGGCGCCGACGAGGAAGACGGCCAGGCCGACCAGCGCGACGACCGTGACGACGAACATGGCCTTGAGCGCCTCGCCGACGCCCATCAGGTGGATGCCGATGAACAGCGCGTAGGCGGCCAGGTAGACCCACCAGCCGTCGGTGATCCCGAACAGCCCGAGGGACTCGACGTAGGCGCCGATGAAGGTGGCGATGGCGGCCGGGGCGATCGCGTACTCGATGAGCACCGCGACGCCCGTGGCGTACCCGCCCCACGGCCCCAGCGCGCGGCGGGCGAAGGTGTACCCGCCGCCGGCGGTCGGCAGCGCCGAGCCCAGCTCGGCCAGGCCGAAGACCATGGCGGTGTACATGACGGCCATGAGGACGACGGCGATGAGCAGCCCGCCGAACCCGCCCTCGGCCAGCCCGAAGTTCCAGCCGGCGTAGTCGCCGGAGATGACGGCCGACACCCCGAGCCCGGCGAGGAGCAGCCAGCCGGCGCTGCCGCTGCGCAGCTGCCGCTTGGAGAGGTACCCCTCGTCGACGCGCTCGGCCTCGACCCCGGCACGGTGGTGGGCGGGGGTGGGGCGGGTGCCCGGCTCAGCGGTCACGGCAGACCTCCCGGTCGGCCCCCGGATCACGGGTGGGGTCAGCGTTCTCGCCGCTCCCGGCCAGGTCAACCCGGAGGAGGCGAACGGAACGCCGTGGTGACACCCGCGACACGACCCGGCTCGAGCCGGTCGGGTGCGGGATACTCGGTGGCGCACGGCCGGGTGGCGTGCGCTGGACTCGGGAGGACGCAGGACCGGTGGGCACGCTCGACAGGGAACCGCCGCGCGCGGACGCCGACCTCGTCGCCACCCTGGCGGCCGGCGGCGACCTCAACCACTTCCTCGGCGACCTGGTGCGACTGGCCGCCCGGCACACGCCGAGCGCGCAGGCGTGCGGCCTCACCCTCGCCCGCTCCTCGGGCGCGGTGACGGTGAGCGCCACCGGGCCGCTCGCGCAGCGGGCCGACGAGCACCAGTACGAGGTGGACGACGGCCCCTGCCTCGAGGCGCTGCGGGCGGGCGTCGTCGTCCGCGTCGAGGACATGGCCGCCGAGCAGCGGTGGGGCCGGTTCCCCGAGCTGGCCGTGGGCCTCGGCGTCCGCTCCTCGCTCTCGCTGCCCCTGGTCGTCGAGGACCGCCCGCAGGGGGCGCTCAACCTCTACTCCACCGAGCCGCGCGCCTTCGCCGCCGACGACGAGACGACCGCCGCACGCTGGGCCGAGCACGCCTCGGGTGCCCTCGCGGTGGCGCTGCGCATCGCCGACGGCGACGACCGCGCCGACCAGCTGCTCGGCGGCCTGGACACCCGCACCACGATCGGCCAGGCGGTCGGGCTGCTCATGTCTCAGGAGCGGTGCACCGCCGAGCAGGCCTTCGACCTGCTCAGGCTCGCCTCGCAGCGGCGCAACGTGAAGCTGCGCGACGTGGCGGCCACGCTGGTCGCCGCCTTCGAGGCCGGCCTCCCGGAGCGGCCCGCCCGCTGGTGAGGGGTCAGAGCCCGCGCCAGCGACCGTCCCGGGCGTTGCCACTGGGCCGCGAGCCGAAGACGTTGCCCTCCGACGGCGACGCGCCGTCCCCGGCCAGCGCGAACCACCGGAACAGCGGCCCGACGAGCGCGTCGTAGACCGCCGGCAGCAGCCGGAAGCCGGCGATGACCACCGGGTTGGCCACGCCGGACTGCACCAGCCGCCGCGGCCGGTCCAGCCGCGCCACGACCGACCGGGCCACCCGGTCGGCGGAGTACACCGGCGGTGGCGGACGACCGGTGCTGCCGGCCCACGTGGCGGCCTGGTAGTAGATCGGCGTGTTGACCCCGCCCGGCGCGACCGCGGAGACGTCCACGCCGGGGGCGTCGCGCACCTCCTGCTGCAGGGTGCGCACCAGCCCGAGCTGGCCCCACTTGGCCGCCGCGTAGGTGCCCATGAGCGGCGCGGTGACCGAGGCCAGCAGCGAGCTGACGACCACCAGGTGGCCCCGGCCCTGCCGGCGGAACACCGGCAGGGCGGCGCGCGCGACGTTGGCGGTGCCGTGCAGGCTGGTGTCGACGACGGCCTCGAACGCCTCGCGCGGAACGTCCTCGATCCGCCCGTAGGCCATCGTCTGCGCCGAGTGCGCGACCGCGTCCAGCCGGCCGAACTGTGCGACGGCGGTGTCCACCACCCGCTGCACCGCGTCGGCGTCGGTCACGTCGGCCGGGCAGACCACGACCTCCGCGGCGCCGCGCTCCCGCGCCTCGGCGGCGACCTCCTCCAGGGACTCGCGGCCGCGCGCGACCAGCACCAGCTGGGCGCCCCGGCCGGCGAGCGCGTGCACGGTGGCCCGGCCGATCCCGCTGGAGGCGCCGGTGACCAGCACGGTCAGGGGGCGGGACGGCGTGGCGGACGGCGGCATGCGGCTCCTCGGACTGGGACCGAGGGCGGGCACGGCGTTCCGACCGCCTCGGCTCGGCGACGTCCGCGGTCTACCCCCGCGGCCGCGCCGTCACGCGCTCTCCTCGGGGAGGACGCCGAACAGCCAGCCGGGACCGGCCACCGCCGTCCCGGCCGGCAGCCGCGCGCGCAGCCCGCGGTCGGCGGTGACGACGAGCACCGGCGCCCCCTCCGCGGCCAGTCGCGCGGCGCGGTCGGCGAGGGCGTCGTCCCCGCTGCCGGCCGCGCGCACCACCGTGACGCCGTCGGGCCCGCGGACGTCCCGCGCCGCGCCCTCGACCACCACCACGAGCTCGACGCACCGCAGCGTCCCGCCGCCGGGTGCCGCCACCACCGACCCGGCCAGCGGAGCCAGCCGGCACAGCAGCCGGGTGGTCGCACCGGCCCGGTCCCGCCACCAGCCGTCCGGGCGGGACCCGAGCACGTTCGCGGTGTCGACGAGCACGACGGTCATCGCGCGCCTCCTCCGGTTCCGTTCGCCCGACCGGGGGACGGGCCGTTTGCGCTGGTCACCGTCGGGCACCCGGGGCGACCCACCCCCGAGGAGGTTCCCATGGCCAGCAGCGACCGCACCGCCCACGACCACGACGGGACGCGCGAGGGCGCCTCGGCGACCCGCGGCGCCGCCCTGGACGCGGTGGCCGCCCAGCGGTCGGACTTCGGCGGCATCAAGTGGGGCGCGGCGTTCTTCGGCTGGCTGTCGGCCAACGGGCTGGCCGTCCTCTTGGTCGCGCTGCTGTCCGCGGCCGGCGTCGCCCTCGGCCTGACCCAGGGCCTGTCCGACGCGGACGACGTCGCCGCGCAGGCGTCCACCATCGGGCTCTCCGGCGCCGTCGCCCTGCTGGTCGTGCTGTTCCTCGCCTACCTCGCCGGCGGGTACGTGGCCGGGCGGATGGCGCGGTTCAACGGCGTCCGTCAGGGGCTGGCGGTCTGGCTGGTGGGGCTGGTCGTCGTCGTCGCGCTGTCGGTCGCCGGCTACCTGCTGGGCCGGCAGTACAACGTGCTCGAGGCCCTCGACCTGCCCCGGATCCCCGTCGACGAGGGCACCGCCACCACCGCGGGCCTCGTCACGCTGCTGGCGATGGTCCTGATGACGCTGGTCGGCGCGCTCCTCGGCGGCCGGCTCGGCACCCGCTACCACCGCCGCATCGACCGCGCCGGCTTCGGGCGCTGACCCCGCGGGGGCTGCCCGACGTCGGTGTCCGCTCCTACGCTGCCGCCATGTGCCGCAACATCCGGCCCCTGGCCAACTTCGAGCCCCCGGTGACCGACGACGAGATCGAGGCCGCCGCGCTGCAGTACGTGCGGAAGATCAGCGGGGTCACGCGCCCGTCGCGGGCCAACGCGGAGGCCTTCGACCGGGCCGTCGCCGAGGTCGCGGAGGCCTCGTCCCGGCTGCTGGCCGCGCTGGTCAGCTCCGCGCCGCCCAAGGACCGCGAGGTGGAGGCGGCCAAGGCGCGGCAGCGTGCCGCGGCCCGCTACGCGAGCTGAGTTGGGCACAACCGGGTTCGCCTCCCGGGGCCACGGGTAGTCCCGCGGGGTCCACGTCCCCTCCTCCCGGGAGTTCCCCCATGGCCCGCAACACCCTGTCCCGCTCCCTGCACGACGTCGGCCTCGCCGCCTGGTTCGGCGGCACGCTGGCGAACGCCGTCGCCCTGAACCCCGCGGCCGGCGAGGCCGGCGGCCGCGACACCGGTCGGGTCGCCAACGCCGGCTGGGACCGGTGGACGCCGGTCAACGCCGCGGCGATCGGTGCCCACGTGGTCGGCAGCGTCGGCCAACTGCTCGGCAACCGTGGTCGGGTGGCCCGCCAGCAGGGCGTGGCCGGGATGAGCGTGCTGAAGACGGCGCTCACCGTCGCCGCCCTCGGCGTGACGGCCTACAGCAGGTCGCTGGGCATCGTCGTGTCCGGCGCGGGCGCTGTGCCGGCGCGGTCGGGCACCAAGCCGGCCAAGCGGACCAAGGCCGAGGTGGCCGCCGCCCAGGAGCAGCTCGACCGGCTGCAGTGGGTCATCCCCGCCCTCACCGGTGCGCTCGTGGCCGTCAGCTCCTACGCCGGCGAGCAGCAGCGGCCGGGCGAGGTCGCCCGCGGCATCGCGCAGCACTGATCGCCCGCCGCCCGCCGACCGCCGACTGCGTCGACCGGGTCGCGGTCAGCGGTCGTGGCGGCTGACGTCGGCCGGGTCCGGCGTCCGGAACGGCGGGTCCGCGGGCAGGTCCGTCTCGTCGGCCGCGCCCTCGTCGGTCTCCGGTGACCGGTCGGGTTCCTCGCCCCCGATCCCGAACCCCTCGGCCGGCGGGGGCGCGCCCGCCCCGGGGTCAGCGGCGGGGATCCCGTCGTCAGCGCGACCGAGGTTGGGCTCCATCGGGGTCCACATCGACATGCGCGGCGCATACCCGGGCCCGATTGGTGGCACTACTCCGCTCCGGGTGAACGATGGGTGAACGGCGAGGGTGGTGGGGGCATGACCTATGTCCAGGCGTCGCGCCGCCAGGGCGGCTCGGATGGTGAGAGCCGCAAGGAGCGGATCGACCGGGAGCTCATCGAGCTGCTCAACGAGCTGCGGGTGGCGCTGCCGGGGGTGCAGTTCCTGTTCGCCTTCCTGCTGGTGGTGCCGTTCCAGCAGCGCGGCGCGGACCTGACCGAGTTCCAGCGGGACGTCTACTTCGTGACGCTGCTGGCCGCGGCCGTCGCCACCGGGCTGCTCATCGCGCCGGCCGCCCAGCACCGCGTGCTGTTCCGGCAGCACGACAAGGAGAACCTGCTGCGGCGCAGCCACCGGTCGGCGTTCGCCGGGCTGCTGGTGCTGGCCCTCGCCATCTGCTCGGCCGTGCTGCTCGTGACCGACGTGGTCTTCGACCTGACCCAGGCGTGGATCACCACCGCGGCCGTGGCCGCGCTGCTGGCCTGGTGGTGGATCGCCGTTCCGCTCTGGCAGCGCGGGCACAAGCGCCAGGACGACCCGGAGAACGACCGAGACTGACAGTCGACTGCGCCGCGCGGACGCGGGGGGCAAGGGTCGCCTAACCTGCTCGGCGTGAGTGCGACGGCGGCCCGGGTACCGACGCCGACGTCCGCACCCCCGCCGACGCGAGCGCGCTGGCTCCCGATCGAGCTGCTGCCCGCTGTCGTCGTCGCCGTCCTGGGCACCGTGCTGCTGCTCCCCGGGCACGGGCTCTGGTTCGACGAGCTGTTCACCGCCGAGGTCGGCCGGCAGCCGCTGCGGGAGATCCTGGCCGCGATCGTCGAGGGCCGTGGGACGACGAGTTACCTGGTCGACGTCCCGCCGTCGTACAACGCGCCCTACTACGTCGTCGTGCACGCCTGGGTGTCGCTGCCCGGACTCGGCGGGGACACCTCGCTGCGGGAGCTGTCGCTGCTGGCCACGGCCGGCGGGCTCACGCTGGTCACCCGGGCGGTCACCCGGCTGGCCGGCCGCCCCACCGGGGTGCTGGCCGGGGTGCTGCTGGCGGCGAACCCGCTGCTGCTGGAGCAGGCGGTGGAGGCCCGGCCGTACGGGCTGGCCGTGCTCGCCACCGGCGGGGCGCTGCTCGGCCTGGTCCGCTGGCTGGAGGAGGCGCCGCGCGGGCTGGTGCTGTTCGGTCTGGCCGGTGCCGGCATGGGCCTGGCGCACTGGTACGCCGTCACGGTCCTGGCCGCGTTCGTCGTCGCGGCCCTGCTCCTGCGCGGCCGCCGGGCGCTCCCCGTCGTCCTCACCGGCGCGGCCGCCGTGCTCCCTCCCGCCGCGCTGATCGGCGTCAACTTGCTCAACGGCACGGGCGCCCGCAACGCCGAGCACCTCCGCGACACCGGCGGCACGCTGGCCGAGCTGGCCGTGGAGGCGTGGGCCGGCGGGCGCACCCCGCTGCTCTACCTGACCGTCGGCCTGGCGGTGCTCGGCGCGCTGCGCGGCGTCGGGGTGCGGGTCGTCGGCGGCTGCTGGCTGCTCGTCCCCCTGGTCCTGCTGCTGGTGGCCGAGCTGGTGCGCCCGGTGTTCCTCCCCCGGTACCTGCTGGCCGGCCTGCTCGGCCTTGGGGTCCTCGCGGCGGCCGGCGCGCTCGCCCTGCCCCGCGGCGCCCGCAGCCCCGTCGCCGCGCTGCTGGTCGCCTGCTCGCTGCTGGCCGCCGCCCCACTGGCCGACCGTGAGCCCCGCGAGCGCGCCGACGAGGCGGTCGCGCTCCTCGCCGCGCGGCACACGGCCGGCGAGCCGGTGGTGGCGGCCGACCAGCGCTCGGCCACGGGCCTGGACCACTACGTCCGGACGGCGGCGCCGCAGCTGCGCGCCGACGTCGTCCTCCCGCCGGACGACGCGCCCGCGACCGCCGACCGGGTGTGGCTGGTCCGCCGCATCGTCGACGGCGAGCCGGTGCCCACCGACGACGACGGGATCCTCGCCGATGCCGGCCTGCGGATCGTCGACGAGCACGCCTTCCCCGCGACCAAGACCGACCTCGTCGTGCAGCTCTGGGCCCGCTGACCGGCCCACCGATGACTTCGCGGGCGCCCCCGCGTCCTCCTGTCAGACCCCCGCGGCATCGTGGGGGCGCCGACCGAGAAGGCGAGGTGGGGTCCGTGGCGGCGTACGTCGGAGACGCGGTGCCGGCCCAGCGGCAGGGCCCGGACGACGGGAGTCGCGGCGAGCTGGCCATCGAGACCGAAGGGCTGGTCAAGCACTTCGGCACCACCCGCGCGGTCGACGGCGTCGACCTGCGCATCCCCCGCGGCGGCGTGCACGGCTTCCTCGGTCCCAACGGCGCCGGGAAGACGACGACGATCCGCGTGCTGGCCACCCTCCTGCGGCCCGACGCCGGCACCGCGCGGGTGTTCGGCCACGACGTCGTCACCGAGGCCGACGCGGTGCGCGCGCGGGTCAGCCTCACCGGCCAGTTCGCCAGCCTGGACGAGGACCTGAGCGGGGCGGAGAACCTGCAGCTGCTGGCCCGCCTCCTCGGCTACTCCCGGCCCGCGGCGCGGCAGCGCACCGAGCAGCTGCTCGCCGCCTTCGGCCTCGGCGAGGCCGCCGGCAAGCAGGTCAAGCACTACTCGGGCGGCATGCGGCGGCGCATCGACATCGCGGCCAGCATCGTCGTGCGCCCCGACCTGATCTTCCTCGACGAGCCCACCACGGGCCTCGACCCGCGCAGCCGCAACCAGGTGTGGGACGTCGTGCGGGCCCTGGTCCGCGGCGGCACCACCGTCCTGCTGACCACCCAGTACCTCGACGAGGCCGACCAGCTGGCCGACCGCATCTCGGTCATCGACTCCGGCCGGGTGATCGCCGAGGGGACGCCGGGTGAGCTCAAGGCGTCGGTGGGCACCGGCACCCTGCACGTGCGGGTCCGCGATCCGCAGTTCCGCGGGGCGGCCCGGGCGCTGCTCGAGCGGGTGCTGGCCGTGCCGGTCCGCGAGGAGAGCGACCCGGCCGCCCTGACCGCCCGGGTGGACGACGCCAGCCCGGTGGCCCGTGCGCTCACCGCCCTGGAGGACGCCGAGGTCGGCCTGGCCCAGTTCGCGCTGGGCCAGCCGAGCCTCGACGAGGTGTTCCTCGCGCTCACCGGCCACCCGGCCGAGTCCACCGGGCCCCGCCCCACCGACCCCGACGAGGAGAGCCAGACGTGACCACGACCGAGAGCCGGCACGTCCTGCTGGACGCACCCGACAGCGCGGCGGTGCACGAGGCGCTGATCGCCGGCGAGCGGCCGCGCCCGCAGGGCCCCTGGGCGGCGTCGGCGACCTTCGGCTGGCGCACCCTGCTCAAGATCAAGCACGTGCCCGAGCAGCTGTTCGACGTCACCGCCTTCCCGGTGATGATGACGCTGATCTTCACGTTCCTCTTCGGCGGCGCCCTGGCCGGCACCGTCGACGCCTACATCCAGTTCTTCCTGCCGGGCATCCTCGTGCAGAGCATCCTCATGATCACGATGTACACCGGCGTCGCCCTCAACACCGACATCGAGAAGGGCGTCTTCGACCGCATCCGCTCGCTGCCGGTGTGGCGGCCCAGCGCGCTGGTCGGGGCGCTGCTCGGCGACGTCGTCCGGTTCACCCTCGCCTCGGCCGTGGTGGTCACCCTCGGGGTCGTGCTGGGCTTCCGGCCGCGGGCCGGGCTGCCCGGGGTGCTGGCCGCGATCGGGCTGCTGCTCGTCTTCGCCTTCGCGCTCGGCTGGATCTGGACGTTCCTGGCGCTCGAGCTGCGCACCCCCAACGCGGTGATGGGCTGGAGCATGCTGGTGATCACGCCGCTCACCTTCGGCAGCAACATCTTCGTCGACCCCTCGACGATGCCGGGCTGGCTGCAGTCCTTCGTCGACGTCAACCCGATCAGCCACCTGGTCACCGGCGTGCGCGGGCTGATGCACGGCGAGGCGGCGGCCGTCGACGTCCTGCTCGTCCTCGGCTGGGCGGCCGCGCTGGTCGCCGTCCTCGGCCCGCTGACGATGCGCCGCTACGGCAACCGCAGCTGAGCTCTCAGCGGCGGTGCCGCAGGGCCCAGCCGAGGGAGCGGGCCGACTGGCGCAGCCGGGCCCGCGCCGTCCAGGCCGAGCGGCCCTCGGACCGGCGGTCGCGGGCGACCGGCACGCTGGTCACCGGGCGGCGGGCCAGGCCCACGGCGAGCACGACGCTGGGCGCCTGCGCGGCCAGGACGGCGGCCCGCACCCGCGGCCCCATGGCGAGGAAGGCGCCCGCGTCCGGCGGCAGCCCGGTCAGCCGGGCGGCGAGCACCCGGTGCGCGGTTCCGGTGAGCCGGCGCAGGCGCGACTCGTAGGCGCCGCGGCGGCCGGCGAACACCGCCTCCACGTCGTCCTCCGCCAGCCGGTCGAGCAGCCGCGGCACCGCCTCGGGCGGGTCCTGGAGGTCGGCGTCCAGGCACACCCAGACGTCGGCGTCCGGCTCGGCGGCCAGCCCGTGGACCAGCGCGGCGTGCTGGCCGCCGTTGACCGTCAGCCCGGTGACCGCGATCCGCGGATCGGCCGCGCTGAGGTCCACGGCGACCCGCGCGCTGTCGTCGGGCGAGGCGTCGATGACCAGCCGCAGCCGCCAGTCCCGGCCCTCTAGCGCGGCGGCCAGACGCTGCGCGAGCGGCACCAGCGTGGCGGCGCTGCGGTAGACCGGGACGACGACCGCCACCCGCGGGCCGGCGCTCATGCGCCGGCGGCCCAGGTGCGGGCCAGGCCCTCGGCGAGGTCGACGGTGGGCGCCCAGCCGAGCAGCCGCGCGGCCAGCGCGGGGTCGCTGACCCAGTCGGCGGTGTCCCAGTCCCGGCCGGGGTGCGCGCCGGGCGCGGTGGCGATCGGGCGCCCGGTGACCCGCTCGGCGGTGGCGATCAGCTCCTCGGTCGCCGTCTGCACGCCGGTGCCGATGTTGAGCACCTGCCCGGCCGGCAGGTCCGCGGCCAGTGCGGCGCGGACGCAGGCGTCCACGACGTCGCCCACCCACACCCAGTCGCGCCGGCTGACGGAGCCGGGCAGCGCGACGACGGCGCCGGTGCGGGCCGCGTCGAGCACGACCGGCACCAGCCGGGTGGGGTGGTCGCCCGGTCCGTAGACCTGGAAGGCCCGCAGCACCGCCGCCCGCACGCCGCGCTCGGCGGCGGCCGCCTGCAGCAGGAGCGAGCCCGCGGCCTTGGTCGCCCCGAAGAAGCCGCGCGGGTGCAGCGGCGCCTCCTCGGTCAGCGGACGCGGGTCGGCCGCGTACTCGGTCGAGGATCCCAGTCGGACGACGGCGCGGCAGCGGTCGGGCAGCGCATCGACCAGCCACGGGCTCGTGTTGACCGCGACCGTGGCCGCCCGGTCCGCGGGGGTCGCCTTCGCCCGCCCGGCGGCGAGGGAGAAGACCACGTCCGGATCGGCGGCGCGCACCGCCGCCGTCGCCGCGACGGGGTCGGCGAGGTCGACGTCGGCCCGGGTGAGCGCGACGACGTCCCAGCCGTCGGACCGCAGCCGCGCGACCAGGTGCCGGCCGACGAAACCCCCGGCGCCGGTGACCGCGGCCCTCACGCCGGTTGCGCCTCCGGAACGCCGCCGACCGCCGAGACGAACGCCGCACGCCGGGCCTCGACGTCGTCCCGGCCGGCCAGGCGCAGCCCGTCGAGCGTCGCCAGCAGCCGGGGGACCTCGACGAACGGGTCGCGGCCGGCCATGTCGGCGGTGAACGAGCGGCGCAGGAAGGTGAAGTCCGCGCCCAGCCGCACCAGCTCGGCGGCCAGCAGCTCGGCGGCCACGGGGAAGCCACCCTCGGGCAGGGTCAGGCCGCCGACGCCGAACGGCTGGGACACCACCGCGCGGACGGCGTCGACCGTGCCGTCGACCAGCGGGGTGAACAGCTGCGTCGCGCCGCGGTCGATGCGCAGGTCGTTGAGCCCCACGTACACCCGGGACAGCGGCCGGCGGGCCAGCTGCGCGGTCTGCTGCACCGCGTCCTCGGTCTCCACGAGGATGCCCAGCCCGCAGCGGCCGGCGACCAGGTCGAGCGTGCGGTCGACCTCCTCGCCGCTGCGCACCATCGGCAGCAGCACCTCGTCGGCGCCCCGGGCCACCGCGTCGTCGACCTCCGCGGCCGTCCAGGGCCCGAAGCCGTTGACCCGGCACAGCAGCCGGCCCGGGGTGGCCGCCCGCATGCGCGAGAGGTCCTCGGGGGTGTCGGTGTTGATCTGGGTGCCCTCGCCGCGCTGCCGGCGGTGCTTCCCCCTCCGCTCCCAGTCGACGACGATCCCGGCCGCTCCGGCGGCCACCACGTCGGCGCCCCAGGCGGGGTCGACCGTGAAGAGGAAGAGATCCACGGCGGTGAGCTTAGGCACACCTAAGCCGTCGTGGGGTGGTCAGGTCACGCGAGGGCCGGCTCGTCGGCCGCGCCGGCCGGGAACGGCAGGGCCGCGCCGTTGACCCGGACCGACACGTCCTGCCCGGCGGCCGGGAGGTCCCAGCCCTCCAGACGGGCGCTGAACTCCTCGCCGGACGGCAGCTCCAGGCGAACCCGGGCGTCGTGGCCGAAGAAGTCCACGGCCCGCACGCGGGCGGTGGGGCCGTCGCCGCCGGGGAGGCCGAGCCGCAGCTGCTCCGGGCGCAGCAGCACCCGTGCCGGGCCGTCGGGGCAGGGCCGCTCGAGCGGCAGGACGCCGAGCACCGAGTGGGCCGCCCCGCCCCGCACGTCGGCGTCCAGGACGACCGACTCCCCGACGAACATCGCGACGTCGAGGTCGCGGGGACTGCGGTACAGGGTGCGGGGGTCGGCCAGCTGCACCAGCCGGCCACCGCGCAGGACGGCGACCTGGTCGGCCATCGACAGCGCCTCGGCCTGGTCGTGGGTGACCAGCACCGCCGTCGCCCCGGTCGCGGCCAGCGCCTCGGCCACCGCCTGCCGGGTCTCCTCGCGCAGTGAGGCGTCGAGGGAGGAGAACGGCTCGTCCAGCAGCACGAGCGAGGGCTCCGGCGCCAGCGCGCGGGCGAGGGCCACCCGCTGCTGCTGCCCGCCGGACAGCTGGTGCGGCGAGCGCTGGGCGAGCGCCGGGTCCAGGCCGACCAGCGCCAACAGCCCGCCGACCCGGGTCGTGTCGCGGCGCAGCCGCCGCGGCAGGCCGAAGGCCACGTTGCCGGCGACGGTCAGGTGCGGGAACAGCCCGCCCTCCTGCGGCACGAACCCGATGGAGCGGCGGCGGGCGGGCACCGAGCGACCCGGCCCGGCCACCAGCCGGCCGCCGACCTCGATCGCGCCGGAGTCGGGGTCGTCGAAGCCGGCGATCAGCCTCAGCAGCGTCGTCTTCCCGCAGCCTGATGGCCCGAGCAGCGCGGTGAAGCCCGCCTCGGGGACGTGCAGGTCCACCCCGGTGAGGACCGGGGTGGCGCCGTAGGACTTCGTCACGGCGGTGACGGTCAGCGAACTCATGGGGTCAGACCTCTGCGGGCGTCGCGGGAGAGCAGCACGGTAGCCGGTGCCGAGAGCAGCACCATGACGACGGCGTAGGGCGCGGCCGCCCCGTACTCGAGGGCGCTGCTGGCCGACCAGAACGCGGTCGCCAGCGTCGTCGTCCCGGTGGGGGCCAGCAGCAGCGTGGCGGTCAGCTCGGTGACGACGGCGAGGAAGACCAGCGCGGCGCCGGCGCCGATGCCGGGGGCGAGCAGCGGCAGGGTGACCCGGCGCAGCCGGTCGGCGGCGGTGGCGCCCAGCGAGGCGGCGACGTCGTCGTAGAGCCGGGGCGACTGCTCGACCGCGGCGCGCACGGTGACGATCGCCCGGGGCAGGAAGAGGATCGCGTACGCGGCCAGCAGCACCGGCACGGTCTGGTAGATCCACGGCGTCACGTTGATGGCGATGGTGACCAGGGCCAGCGCGATGACGATCGCCGGCACCGAGCTGCCCAGGTAGGTGCTGCGCTCCAGCAGCGTGGCCACCCGCCCACGGGCGCGGACGGCGAGCCAGCCGGTGGGCAGCGCCATCGCGGTGGTGACGACGGCGGCGACCGCGGCCAGGCCGAGCGTCGTCCCGGTGGTGGTGGCCAGCGCGGCGGCGTCCAGGCCGGTGGACGAGCCGCGGACCAGCCAGGTCGCCAGGCTGCCGAGCGGCACCGCCAGCGACAGGCCGACGAGCGCGGCGAGCGCCAGCAGGGCCGGGACACCGAGCGCGCCGAGCCGCAGCGGCCGGCCGGGACGGGCCACCCCGGCGCCGGTGCGGGCGTAGCCGCGCCGGCCCCGAAGCCGCACCTCGGCGAGGAGCAGCAGCAGGCACAGCAGGACGAGGACGCCGGCCAGCATCGTGGCGCCCGGCCCGTTGAACGTCGCCCGGTACTGGTCGTAGATGGCGGTGGTGAAGGTGGCGTAGCGCAGCATCTGCAGGGCGCCGAACTCGGCGAGCACGTGCAGCGCGATGAGCAGGCCGCCGCCGAGCAGGGCCACCCGCAGCTGCGGCACCTGCACCCGCAAGAACACCGCCCAGCTGGACAGGCCCAGCCCGCGGGCGGTCTCCTCCAGGGCCGGGTCCAACCCGCGGAAGGCGGCCACCACCGGCAGGTAGACGAACGGGAAGTAGGACAGCGTCACGACCAGCAGCGCGCCGCCGTAGCCGTCGACGCCGGGCAGCAGCGAGATCCAGGCGAAGCTGTTGACGAAGGCGGGAACGGCCAGCGGGGCGACGAGCAGCACGTGCCAGACCCGCCGTCCGGGCAGGGCGGTGCGCTCCACCAGCCAGGCCGCCCCCACGCCGAGGACGGCGCACAGCAGCACCGTGCCGCCGACCAGGCGAGCGGTGTTCCAGAGCAGCTCCCCCACCCGCGGCCGCAGGACGAGCTCCCGGATCCCGCTCCAGCCGACGTCGAGGGTGTAGCCGGCGATGTAGCCCAGCGGCAGCAGCGCGAGGGCGGCCACCGCGGCCGCCAGCAGGAGGGTGACCGGGGTGCGGCGCAGCCCGGTGCGCGCGCGGGACCGCCCCGGGACGGGCGGCCGGACCGCCGTCCCGGGCTCGGCGGAGCCGGACGCGGGCGCGCTCAGAGCAGCCCCACCTCCTGCATGAGCTCGGTGACGCGCTGCTGGTCGAGGGAGCCGGGGTCGACGTCCGGCGCCTGCAGGTCGGCCAGCGGCGGCAGGACGTCGGCGGAGGCCACCCCCGTGCCGACGGCGTACTCGAGCGCGGTGCTCTCGGCCAGCCGCTCCTGGGCCGCGGGGCTGGTCAGGTAGGCGACCAGCTGCTGGGCCTCCTCCGGCTGGTCGCTGGAGGCCAGCACCCCGGCGCCGGAGACGCTGACGAACGCGCCCGGGTCCTGGTTGCGGAACAGGTGCAGGCGGGCGTCGTCGCCCTTCAGCGCGTTCTCGGCCTGGTCGCGGTACCAGTAGTAGTGGTACATGATCCCGGCGTCGATCTCGCCCTCGTCGGCGGCGACCATCACCGCGGTGTTGCTCTGGTAGACCCCGGCGTTGCGCTCCAGCCCCTCCAGCCAGGCCCGGGTCTCCTCCTCCCCGCGCAGCGCGAGGACGGCGCTGACGATCGCCTGGAAATCCGGCCCGCCGGCGGCGATGCCGACGCGCCCCTCCCACTCCGGCCGGGCGAGGTCGAGGATCGACGCGGGCAGCTCCGCCTCGGGCAGCACCTCGGGGTTGTAGACCAGCACGGTCGAGCGGGCGGCGAAGCCGGTCCAGTTGCCCGACCCCGGCCGGAACTGCTCGTCCACCTGGTCGAGCGTGGACTGCTCCAGCGGGGCCAGCAGGCCCTCCCGGTCGAGGATGTCGATCGACGGGCTGTTCTCGGTGAGGAAGACGTCGGCCGGGGAGGCGTCGCCCTCCTGCACGATCTGGTTGGCCAGCTCGGCGTCGTTGGCGTCCCGGAACTCCAGCTCGATGCCGGTCTCGTCGGTGAACCCCTCGAGCATGGTGCGGACCAGGCTCTCGTGCTGCGCGCTGTAGACGGTCAGCGCCTCCGCGCCGGACGCCTCGCCGGAACCGCACCCGGCCAGCAGGCCGGCGACGGTCAGGGCGGAGAGAGCCGTGGCGGACGTCCGCCCGAGCCTGGTCACACGCACTCCTGAAGATAGGCAAGCCATACCTGACGAGCAGGTGTACCACGGACCGGTGGCGGGGCGTCGGCTACAACTGCTGGCATGCCCTCCCCTCCGCCCCGCCTGCGCACGGCCCGCTTCGCCGAGCTCACCCCGTTCGAGGTCTACGGCCTGTGCCGGCTGCGGGTCGACGTCTTCGTGGTCGAGCAGCAGTGCCCCTATCCCGAGCTGGACGGCCGGGACGTCGAGCCGGGCACCGTGCACCTGTGGCTCGAGGACGACGGGGAGGTCGCGGCCACCATCCGGGTGCTCGACGACGGCGCGACGCGGGCCATCGGCCGGGTGGCCACCGGGGCCGGGCACCGCGGTCGCGGGCTGGCCGCGCGGCTGATGGAGGCCGGCATCGGGCTGTGCGAGGGGTTCCCGATCACCCTCGGCGCGCAGGCCCACCTGGAGGGCTGGTACGAGCGCTTCGGCTTCCGCCGCAGCGGCCCGGGCTACGTCGAGGACGGCATCCCGCACGTGCCGATGCGCCGTCCGGCCTCCTGAGCGGACAGCCCTTCCCGGCGGCTCAGCCGCCGTCGGGAACGGCGCGGGACCGCTCCCCGCGCCGGGGGAACTCGCGCAGCCGGTCCAGGACCGCGGGGGCGACCCGGCCGAGCTCGGGCAGCACGCCGTCGCTCTTGTGCACGTGGCTGGACCACACCGGCTCGGGGTGGGTGTCGCGGCCCGCGGCGACGTCCTCGGCGGTCCGCAGCTTGGCGACCTTGTGCACGAGGACGCCGAAGCCGATCTTGGCGACGACGTCCGCGGCCGAGTAGCCGACCTGCATGGCGGTGAACCAGGCCGGCGTCACGTCGACGAACACCGGCACGGAGTAGACCAGCGGGTAGATGCCGAAGCTGCCGAGCAGCACGATCGTGGCGTTGCGGAGGCTGGCCGCCGCCTCGGCGCCCATCGTGGGCAGCGATCGCCGGACCGCGCCGATGAGGGCCACGTACAGGTAGGCGAAGAAGGCGGTGCTGACCAGCCCCCACACCACGAGGGCGACGGTGTCGCGGCCCTGGTCGACGACCTGGGCGCCGACGTAGCCGGTGACGATCATGAGGAAGGCGGCCGCCATCGTGCTGAAGCGCAGCCGGCGGGCGGCGGCACCGGCGATCGAGCACACCGCGAGCAGTTCGACGGTCAGCAGCGGGACCGTGACCGACCAGTCGATGAACCGGGTGCTCTCCGTCGTCCGCGCCTCCTCGTTGGGCAGGTAGACGCCGTCCTGGAGGCGGAACCCGGAGTCCCAGTCGAGGTACAGCAGCAGGTAGGCCGCCGTGGCCACCGCGGCCAGGCAGACGGCGGCGTGGGACGAGGGCCGGTAGCGCGCGGAGACCTCGTCCTTGCTGATCCACGAGAAGAGGAGGTAGGCCAGCAGCGCGAACCCGGCGCCCAGGATGGCCAGCTGCCCCACGTCGTAGAGGCCGGGCGACAGGGACTGCAGCTCGGGCACGGACGAGTTCACGGCGGCTCCAGGGAGGGCGGGAGGGTCTCCCCCGGCTACCCCCGGCGACGGAAGCCCCAACCGTTGTCCCGCCCGGCCTCGCGGGTGCAGGCTCGGGCCGTGACGATCCGGTGGCTCACCGACGACGACCGAGCGGAGCGGGCGCGGATCGCGCGCGAGCAGCTCGAACGGGATGAGCTGTTGCTGACGTTCGCCCGCTGGCTGAGTGATCGCGCGGGGCACGACGGGCCGGTCACCGTGCCGGAGCTGCGTCCGGAGACCGAGGCCCACCTGATCCGGCTGCTGCGGGACGGAACGGCTCCGCCGACCGCTTGATCACCATTCCGGCGGCGACCGGCCGGAGGGGCGTGATGTCCCTGAACGAGCACCACGTGACCGTCCTGACCTCCTCCGAGCCCGTCGCCGACACAGATCCCGAACAGTGGGCGCCCAGGCGCACCGGTCCGGTCAGGCGGCTCGCGAAGCGGCTGCTCCTGGAGAGCCCGGTAGCGCTGGAGCGGCCTCCGGGGACGCCGGCTGACCTCGAGCCCGCCCTGAGGAACCGGCGCCGGCGAGATCAGCACGCGTCAGCGGCCCCTCGGTCGCTCGCTGGGTCGACCATGAGCGCGAGTTGATCACGTGTCGGTGTCGCCCCGCGGTGGGCCGCTCAGGAACACCGGCCGACTCGCCGTGGACGAGGCCCACGGGCGCCGCTTGACCAGCTCACCGCGCGCCGGGATCCGGGGCCTCCGACTGGCGAGGCAAACCAGGCGACGCTGAGCGCGGTCGAGCGGACTCACCGACGGACGGCGTAGCGGAGCAGGACGTTCTCGGATCCTTCGAGGCGACGGGCGTCGAGCAGGACCAGGTCGGTGGGCCGGTCGAACGTCGGTGTGCCGCCGGGGAGCGCCCGGGGCCCCACCATGAGGTGGATCTCGTCGACCACCCCCTGCGCGAGCAGCCCGTTCCACATCGTCCGGCTCGCGAAGACCAGGATGTCGCCGGCCCCGCGCTCCTTCTCGGCGGTGACCCGGGTGGCCGCGGCGGCGCGCGGCACGACGGTGGTCACGCCGTGCCACGGGTTGTCGGCCGGAACGACGAGCCCGTCGCTGACGACGATCTTCGGCAGCGGGTCGTAGAGCCGGCTGAGCTCCCGGTTGTCGTCGCTGAGGGCACGGTTCGCCGGGTCGTGCGGGGCGTCGGCGATGTGCGGCCAGTAGGAGCTGAAGCCCTCGAACGAGCGCCGGCCGAGCAGCACGGTGCCGGCGGCGCGGATCCGCTCGAGGTTGTAGGCGTCGAACGCGGCGTCCATGTTCAGGGCCATGACGTCGCCGCCCGGACCCTCGAACGAGCCGTCGACGGACACGATGTTGCTGACGACCACGGTGCGCACGGGATCCTCCTCCGGTCGGGGCACCGGGTGGGCCCTCCACGACAGAGTCGAAGCTGGTCCGGCTTTCTCGACACCAGCTCACCGCACGTGGGCCCGCGAGAGGGTCACAGCCTCACGTCGTCGTGCGAGGGCTGCCCGCACGGCCCGGGACAGCGGCTGCCGTACCGGTGGACCGCGCACTCCGTGCGTCGGGCCCTGCCGCGACCGGCCGGCCGCTCGTCGCCGGTCCCGACGCCGTCAGGCCGGGACCTCCTGGAAGGCGCGGACCTCGATCCGGCCCCCGAGCGCCTTGGATGCCTTCGCGGCCCAGGCGACGGCAGCCTCCCGGTCCGCCGCCTCGACCACCCACATGCCCCCGAGGTACTCCGGCGCCTGCGTGAACGGCCCGTCGGCGAGGGCGAGGTCGTCGCCGGTGTGGTCGACGGTGACCGCCGTCGACGGCGGGTGCAGTCCACCCGCGAAGACGAGAGCGCCGGACTCCGCCAGCTCCTTGAGGAAGGCACCGGCCACTGCCAGCGTGGCCTCCAGCTCGGCGGGATCCATCGACGCCATCGTCGGCTCCTCGGCCGAGTCGTGCGGCAAGGACAGCAGGTACTGCGTCACGGTCGTCCTCCGAGGTCGTCGCGGCGGCCCGGCTGGCCGCGCTCACGAGGAACGGACCCCATCCGCCGCCGGATCTCATCGGTCGAGGCCGGCGCCGAGCTTGCTCGAGTGAGTGTGCAAACGGATCATGGCCGGCGTGACGAGCCCGCAGGCATCGGTCGATGGGCCTGGGGTCGTGCTGGGCGTGGTGGGCACCGGAGGTGCCGTCACCGCGCTCGTCCAGGACGAGTGGCTCTGGGCGGCCGTCATCTTCCTGGGGTCGATCGCGGCCGAGCTGATCCTGGTGCTGGCACGACGACGGCGAGGACGACGCGCTCGGGCCCGGTGACCACGCGCGTCCCCGAGTGGGTGTCGGGGGCGGGCGCCGGGCTCGCGCCCGGGCACCCGCCCCCCGCCGGCTCAGCGGTGGTGCTTGAACGGACCGGTGATCGCGAAGACGTAGCCCGGGGTGGCCGGGTCGGCGCCCTCGTCGGGGCCCGCGCTGCCCTCACCCTCGCTGGCGGACGGGTTGCTGCCGTCGCCCTGGATGTTGGCGAACAGGATCCGCCGGTCCGGCGAGAAGTTCGGGCCGGTGAACTCCGACTGCGCGGCGGTCTCGTTGCGGGCGAAGAAGAACGCCTCCCCGCGGTCGGTGGCCCCGACCAGGTGCTGGGCGCCCTCGCCGTCCTCGGCGATCATCACGCCGCCGAACGGGGAGACGGTGATGTTGTCGGGGCCGTCCGGGTCGCTGTCCTGGTCGTCGCGCGTGTAGGCGAAGCGCAGCGTCAGCTCGATGGTCATCCGCTTGGCGTCGAGGAACCACACCTGGCCGTCGTGCGCGACGGCACTCTCCTCGTCGGCGTCGTCCGCGGCGGTCCGGGCGAAGGAGGCGGTGAAGTACGCCCCGCCGTCGGCCCACCACATGCCCTCGAGCTTCTGGCTGCGGGTGACCTGACCCTCGCCGAACTGCGCGCGGGTGGAGGTCTCCCGCGCGTCCCGGTCGGGCACCTCCACCCACTCCACGGCGTACGTGGTGCCGATCTCCTCGGCGACGGAGAGGTCGGGGACGTACCGGCCGCGGTCGAACGCCTTCATCGCCTCGAGCGTGCCGGCGTCGTCCGCGAGGTCGCGCAGCCGGTCCTTGCCCGGCCGGAAGTCCTTGGGCGGGGTCCAGCGGTAGAGGAGGCCGTAGGGGTCGCTGGCGTCCTCGGTCAGGTAGAAGTGGCCGCGGCGCGGGTCGACGACCACCGCCTCGTGCGGGTACCGGCCCAGCGCCTTGATCGGCTTCGGATCCCGGTTGAGGTCCTTGTCGTAGGGGTCGACCTCGAAGACGTAGCCGTGGTCGAGGGTCAGCGCGCCGTAGGTGCCCTCGTCGCCCGCGCGGTCCTCGGTCTCCTCGCAGGTCAGCCAGGTGTCCCAGGGAGTGGCACCACCGGCGCAGTTGTTGACGGTGCCGGCCAGGCTGACGTACTCGGTGACCCGGTTGCCGTCCCGGTCCACCACGACGTTCGTCGTCCCGCCGCCGGCACCCTTGTCGTAGACGAGGCCGTCGATCAGCGGGACGGGGTTCTCCTCGTCGCTGCCGACCTCGTGGTTGGTGACGAGGACGGCGCCACCACGGCGCAGCGGGAAGCTGGCGCTGCCGTCCGGGTCGGCGGGGGTCGGCGAACCGTCCTCCATGATCGTCACGCCGGTCTCAGCGATGATCGTGTAGGAGAAGCCCGCCGGGAGCGCGAGGATGCCCGCGGGGTCCGGCACCAGCGGGCCGTACCCGAGCTGGCCGTCCCCGCCGCCGCGGCCGTTGCCAGGACCGCCGCCGTCCGCGGCGGCGGTCCCGGCGCCGAAGAGGGTGTCGACGCTGCCGACGAGGGCGATGCCCAGGCCGCCGACGGCGCCGCGCTCGAGGAAGCGGCGGCGGGAGACGCCGGAGGTCTCGGGGAGCTGGGGGGTGGTGGTCACGCGCGGTCCTTCACTGTTGGTGGCCGTAGGACGGGGCCCACGCTCAGCAGCGGACATGACCTGGCGGTCAACGGGCAGCCAACAGCGGCCGTCCGCCCACCGCACCGCCGGGGAACGCCACGGCGAGTCGCCCGACACGCCCGCTGGGTCCCGGGCCGATCACGGAACGTGATGAGAAGAGAATGTCGCACCGTGGAATCCGCGCACCTGCTCCGGACGACGGCCGACCGGCTGGAGGCCCTCGCCGGTCGCACCACGGGCGGCGACTGGCGGACCCGCGGGCTGCTGGCGTCCCGGCCCGAGGTGGTCGCGCACCTGCCCGACGGGCGGACCCAGCACGTCGCCGAGGCACGGGCCGGCACCGGTGCGTGGATCGCCGCGCTGTCCCCGGCGCTCGCCGGTCCCCTCGCGGCCTGGCTGCGCGCGGCTGCGGACGCCGATCCGGTGGACCCGGCTGCGATCGCGGTCGCCGAGGCCCTGCTCGACCGGCTGCCGGCGGGACGAGCGCACGCGGAGAGGCCCGGACCCCCCGTGAACCCGGGCCTCTCCGCAGCTGCCGACCACTGTACGAGACGGGATCGTTCTGTATGACGCCGGACCCCTACCCACTCGACACCGGATCGAACGGGCGCGCGCCGGAGCGCCGACGGTGAGCACCGCCCGGCGCGGATACGCGCACGCCGCGCTGCTGGCCCTCCCCCGGGACGCCGACGACCGGGCGCCCGGCGGCGCGGTGACGCTCGCGCTGTGCGGCAGCTGGGACCACGAGCCGCCCTGTCCCCTGGCGGCCCACCGGACGGCCGCCGTCCGGACCGGGGACCGGCTGGCCGTGCGGGTCGTGTTCGCCGCGGTCCCCGACGACGAGGCGCGGGTGCGGGAGGTGGTGCACGGCGCGCTGGCCGGCGGGCACTGCACCGGGCCGAACGGCGTCGACACCGCCTGGCGACTGCTGGACGACGGCCCGTCAGAGCTGCGGCCGGACGAGCGGGCGCTCGCCGACCGCCTGGGCGGGGGCTGAGCCGCCGGCCAGGTCCGGGGCCGAGCCGCCGGTCCGGCCGGGGGCTGAGCCGCGGGCCCGGCCGGGGCCCGGGGTGCTCACAGCCAGGCCGGCACCTCAGGGATCCCGCCGTCGGCCTCGAGGCCCTCCCCGCGCGTGCGCCCGGTCAGCCAGCCGGTCACCGCCGGGAGCGGGCCGGAGACCGCGACCGCGCCGGTCCCCCACTCGCGATCGCCGGCGAACACCACCACGTCGGGCACCTGGTCGCGGCGGTCCCACATGCGGAAGACGTCGTCGACCATCGCCGCCTGGACCTCCTCGGCGACGTCGGCGAACCCGACACCCGCGTCCAGGTCGACGGCGTGCACGTAGACCTCGCGGCAGCGCATCCAGGTCACCTCGGACGCGGGCACCTCCCGCCCCTGCGCCGTCCGCACCGTCGCCGACCAGGCCTCGTCGGGCAGCCCGTGCACCGCGTCGGCCAGCCGGCCGGTGGCGGCCAGCACCTCGGCCCGGAGCTCCGCGGCCGGCAGCGCCGCGGCCTCCGCGATGCCCCGGTCGCGGGCATCGGTGGAGGGGTACATCGGGGTCTCCACCCCGGTCCGCGCCCACGCGAGCAGGTTGCACAGCGCGTCGGCGTTGCGGGCGACGTGCCCCAGCACCGTCCGGCGGTCCCAGCCCGGCAGCAGCGACGGGGCGTCGAACTCCTCGTCGGTGAGCCGGCCGAGCGCCGTCCCGAACAGCCGCTCGCCGTCGGCCCACCAGTCCAGCGTCTCCGGCTTCGTCATGCCCGCTTCTCCTCGACACAGACGTTGCGGCACTCGCCCAGGCCGCTGATGGACGTGGTGAGCACCGAACCCGGCGCCAGGTAGCGCGGGGGCTTCCGCGCGTGGCCGACCCCTCCCGGCGTGCCGGTCGCGATGACGTCACCGGGCTGGAGGGTCAGGATCGTCGACAGGTACGCCACCGCGGCCACCGGCCCGAACACGAGGTCGGCGGTGTTGGCCGACTGCACCGTCTCGCCGTCCACGGTGCAGGTCAGGTCCAGCCCCTCGCCGGCCTCGTCGGGCGTGACCAGCTCCGGCCCGAACGGGGTGGTCGCCTCGAAGGTCTTGCCCTGCAGCCACTGCAGCGTGCGGTTCTGCCAGTCCCGCGCGGTGACGTCGTTGAGCACCGAGTACCCGGCGATCGCCTCGGCCGCGGTCGCCTCGTCCGCGTGCCGCACCGGCCGGCCGATGACGACGGCCAGCTCGGCCTCCCAGTCCACCGCCTGGGACGCGGCCGGCAGCACGACGTCGTCGTGGGCGCCGACCAGCGCCTCGGCGAACTTGGCGAACACGGTCGGGTACTGCGGGCGCTCGCGGCCCATCTCCGCGATGTGCGCCGCGTAGTTCACGCCGACGCAGATGATCTTGCCCGGGCGGGGCACCACGGGGGCGAGGTCGAGACCCGCGCGGTCGTGCGCCGGCCCGTCGGCGGCCTCGGCCACGCTCCGCCAGTCCGGCTCGGTGAGGAGCTCGCCGACGTCGGCGTGGCCGGTCTCGACGGCGCGGTCGCCGTCCAGCCGGACGGCGCGGGTGCCGTCGGTCGTGCGGATGGTGGCCAGGCGCATCGGAACTCCACTCGGGTGCGGAACGGGGACGGTCGGCCCCGACGCTAGGGGGCGGACGCGGGTGGCACGACAGGGGCCGGTCGGGTTCTGCTCGCCAGAACTGACCGGCGAGGTCAGGCGCGGCCGGTCAGGAACAGCCGCAGCTCCGGCCGCCCGGCCGTGACCAGTTCGTCGAAGGCGGCCGCCCCCTCGGCCAGCGGGCGGGGTGGCGGGCCGGCCGGCAGCCCCGCGCGCCCGTCGGCCAGCCAGGAGGCGGCCAGCCGGAAGTCGTCGGAGGTCTCGGCCATGGCACCGCGCAGGGTCACCTCCCGGCGGATGACGTCGCGGAAGGCCAGCGGGGTGTCGTCGGAGTGCAGCCCCACGAGCACGACCGTGCCGCCGCGCCGGGTGCAGCCGACCGCGAGCCGGCGCGTCGCCTCGGTCCCGACCGCCTCGAACACCACGTCCACCGGCTGCTCGCGGAACGCCTCCGTCGCCTCCTCCGGCGTGGCGAGCACCCGGTCGGCGCCGGCGGCAGCGGCGGCGGCCCGGCGGGCGGCGTCGGGCTCCAGGACGGCGACCGACCCGATGCCCAGCAACCGCGCGGCCTGCAGCACGAAGTACCCGATCGCCCCGGCCCCGATGACCAGCGCCGTGCCGACCGGCCCGTCCCGCAGCGCCAGGCGGACGTCGTGCACCGCCTGGGCCAGCGGCTCGGTGGTGGCCGCGACGGCGAGCGGAACGGACTCCGGGAAGGCGACCAGCCGGTCCGCGGGCACCGCGACCCGCTCGGCGTAGGCGCCGGGTCGATGGACGCCGATGATCTGCCCGGCCGGGCACAGGTTGTCCGCACCGGACCGGCAGAACCGGCACCTGCCGCAGACGGTCGAGGGGTTGACCGCGACCGGCCGGCCCAGCCACCGCTGGTCGGGCCCGACCGCGGCCACGACCCGGCCCGCGAACTCGTGGCCACGGACGTCGCCGGGCCGGGCGGTGTCCATCTCGCCCGTGTAGGCGGTGACGTCCGAGCCGCAGATGCCGACCGCCGCGACCTCGACCACCACCGAACCCGCGGCCGGCCGGGGGTCGTCGACGTCCTCCACGGCGAGGTCGAACGGACCGCGGTGCACCAACGCCTTCACTGACGAGATCCTCCCGAAACTGTTCCCTCTGCGGGCATGCCGTGAGTTAGAGTTCCGGCATGGTGAACGCGACGCCCGCGCCGGAGGCTGCAGCCGTCGCGGATCCCACCGCTGGGCCGGGCCTGACCTCGGTGGACAACGCGCTCTGGCTGCTCCAGCTCATCGGCGAGCGCCAGGCCCTCCGGGTCGCGGAGGCCGCCGACCTGCTCGGCGTCGCCCGGTCCACCGCGCACCGCCTGCTCAGCGCCCTGCGGCGGCGGGACTTCGTCATGCAGGACCGGCCCAACGGCGCCTACCGCCCGGGCCCGGCCCTCAACGCGATCGGCCTGGCCGCCATCAGCCGCATCGACATCCGCCGGGTGGCCCGGCCCGTGCTGGAGGAGCTGCGCGAGCAGACCCACGAGACCGCGAGCCTCGCGGTGCTCGAGGGCGCCACCGTCCGGTTCGTCGACTGCGTGGAGAGCCTCCGGTCGGTCCGGGTGGGCAACCGCACCGGCATCGTCCGGCCCGCGCACGCTGCCGCCGTCGGCAAGGCGATCCTGGCCGAGCTGCCCCTCTCCGAGATCGAGCGCCGGTATCCGCAGGAGGAGCTGCCCCGCCACACGCCGGCCGCGCTGGGCGACCGGTCGGCCCTGCTGGCCGAGCTGCAGGAGATCCGAGGCCAGGGGTACGCCCTGAACTGGGAGGAGAGCGCCGACGGTGTCTCCGCCGTCGCGGTGGCCCTGCACGACACCACCGGGACGCCGGTGGCGTCGATCGGCATCGCGGCGCCGAGCAGCCGCATGGGGAACCTGCAGGGCGTGCGGCAGCTGGCCCCCGCCGTCATCGAGGCGGCCCAGCGGGTGCAGGAGCGGCTGCGCACCACGCCCTGAGCCCGCCGGGCGCCCCGGGGTCACGCCTCGCTCACCAGCTTGGCGAACAGGTAGTCCTCGATCCCCTCGCTGCCGCCCTCGGACCCGTACCCGCTCTCCTTGACCCCGCCGAACGGGGTCTCCGGCGCGGTCAGCATGCAGTGGTTGACCGCCAACATCCCCGCCTCGATCGACTCCGAGACGGCGTAGGCGGTGTCGCGCGAGGAGGTGAAGGCGTACGACGCCAGCCCGTAGGGCAGCTCGTTGGCCCGGCGCAGCCCCTCGTCCAGGTCGGTGAACGGCACGGTGAGCGCCACCGGCCCGAACGGCTCCTCGCTCATGGCCCGCGCGGACCGGTCGACGCCGGCCAGCAGCGTCGGCTGCCAGAAGTAGCCCTCCCCGTCGCCGGGCGCGCCACCGGTGACCACCTCGGCGCCGCGGTCGACCGCGTCGCTGACCAGCGCCTCGATCGCCGGCAGCCGCCGGTCGTGGGCCAGCGGGCCGAGGGTGGTCTCGGGGTCGAGCCCGGAGCCCATCCGCAGCCGCTCGATGCGCGCGGCCAGCCGGGCGGTGAAGTCCTCGAAGACGCGCTCCTGCACGAAGAAGCGGGTGGGCGCGATGCAGATCTGCCCGGCGTTGCGGAACTTCGCCGCGGCGGCCAGCGTGGCCGCCCGGTCCAGGTCGGCGTCGTCGAAGACGAGCACCGGCGCGTGCCCGCCCAGCTCCAGCGTCACCCGCTTGACCCCCTCGGCGGCCAGCGCGGCGATCTGCCGCCCGACGGCCGTGGAGCCGGTGAAGGTGACCTTGCGGATGGCCGGGGACCGGATCAGGTGGGTGGAGACCGTGGCGGGGTCGCCGAACACCACGGACAGGACGCCGGGTGGCAGGCCGGCGTCCACCAGCGCGCGGGCCAGCGCCAGCCCGGTCGCGGGCGTCTCCTCCGCCGGCTTGATGACCATCGTGCAGCCGGTGGCCAGCGCGGCGCCGATCTTGCGCGCCGGGATGGTGATGGGGAAGTTCCACGGCGTGAAGGCGGCCACCGGCCCGACCGGCTGGCGCAGCACCAGGTTGCGCAGGCCGGGGCGGCGCGACGGGACGATCCGGCCGTAGACCCGCCGGCCCTCCTCGGCGAACCAGTCCAGGATGTCCGCGGCGCCGTGGACCTCCTGGGTCGCCTCGGCCACCGGCTTGCCCTGCTCCAGCGTCGTCACCCGGCCGATCTGATCGGCCCGCTCGCGCAGCAGTTCCGCCGCCCGGCGCAGGATCCCGTACCGGTCGTGGGCCGGGGTGTCCCGCCACCGCGGGAACGCCTGGGCGGCAGCGGTCGCCGCCTCGTCGAGGTCGGCGGCCGTGGCGACCGGCAGCTCCGCGAGGACCGCACCGGTCGCCGGGTCGACGACGGGCCGGACGTCGCGGTCGCCGCGGCCGGTCCAGCGGCCGGCCACCAGCAGGGACAGCTCCGGGTAGCCCGCGTCCGCGCCGCCGCGCACCCGCGGGACGGCGCCGACGTCGGTGGTCACGCCCCGGCCTCGTGGCGCTGCAGCAGGTGGTAGCCGTGCCGGCCGCGGGCCTCGGCGAGGCTGGTGCCCGAGAGGACGTCGGCCACGATGGCCTCCTCCCGCGCGGCGATCCCCGCACAGACCTCCAGCACCTGCTCCTCGGCGTCCCGCGGCACGGCGACCACGCCGTCGGCGTCGCCGAGCAGCAGGTCGCCGGCCGCGACGTGCACGCCGCCGACGGAGACCGGCCGGCCGACGTCGGACACCTCGACCCGGTCCTTGCCGGTGCGCATGAACCGCCCGCGGCTGTAGATCGGGTACCCGGCGCCGAGAGCCCGGGAGACGTCCCGGCACACCCCGTCGATGACCGTGCCGCCGACGCCCCGGTGGTGCGCCATCGCGGTGAGGATGTCGCCCCAGACCGTGCAGTCGGTGCGGCCGGCGTTGTCGAGGACGACGACCTCACCGGGGGCGACGTCGTCGAGGTAGTCGCCGACGGTGCCGGGCGGCGAGCCCGCGGTCACGTAGCGGACCGGAAAGGCCCGGCCGCACAGCCGCGCCCCGTCGAACAGCGGCGCGATGCCGAGCATCGAGCCGGGCCGGCCCAGCCGGTCGAGGGCGTCGGAGACCGTCGCAGCCGAGTAGGCGGCCAGCGGGTGCGCCGGCGCGGTGCTGCTGTCTGCCGCACTCATGCGGATGCCTCCTCGGCGGTGGGGAACCTGCTGTCGTGCATGACCTCGGTGACCGGCTGACCGCTGCGCACCGCCTCGGCCATGCCCTCCTCGCGGGCGGCGATCCGCTCGGCCAGCGCGACCACCCGGCCGACCTCCTGGGCGGGCACGAACACCACGCCGTTGCGGTCGGCGAGGACGACGTCGCCCGGGTGCACCGTGACGCCGGCGAACGGCACCGGCTCCTCCATCGCCAGCTGCACGATCCGCCCGCGGGCACTCACCGGGACCACGGCCCGCCCGAACACGGGGAACCCGTGCTCCTCGCTCTCGGCGATGTCGCGGCAGGCGCCGTCGATCACCACCCCGCCGATCCCGCGCCGGGTGGCCGACAGGGTGAGGATGCCGCCGAAGCAGGAGACGTCGAGGCGCCCGCCGTTGGCGATGACCAGGACGTCGCCCTCCCCCGCCGCCTCGATCGCCGCGGCGGCGATGTGCTGCGCGGGCCGGCCGGACTCGCGGGGTCCGGCGGTGACCGTGCGGGCCCGCCCGACGACGGGCACGCGGACGTCCCACAGCGGCCGGACGCCGGTCGTCGCGCCGTCCAGACCGAGGGTGTCCAGCGCGTCGGAGACCGCGCAGGTGTCCAGCCGGCGCAGCCGCGCCAGGGTCTCGTCGGCAGGGTCCGGCGCGGTCGCGGCCTGCGGGTGCTCCATGGGGTGCCTGCTCTCTCGGGGTTCCGGGGTCATCGGCGCAGCCGCGCGGCGGCCTGCCGGATGCGTTCGAGGTGGGGCTCGGCCGGATCGCCGCCGTCCGTCGCGGTGCCGCGCAGCACGGTGGTCAGCGCCGCGGTGAGCCCGGCGGAGGGGTCGGCCGGCGCCTCGGGAGTGCGCCAGGCGACCTTCCGGTCGGGACGCACCAGCACCGCGCCGGTGTCGCCGACCTCGCGGACCGCCGTCCAGGCCTCCTCGCCGGCGGACACGACCGCGACCGCGACCGGGCAGCCGGTGGCCCCGGCCGCCGCGGCGGCCGCCTGCTGCCAGGCCGGCGCCGCCGCCGGCCCGACGACGAGGGTCAGGGCGTCGGTGTGCACCAGGTCGAGGGTGGACACCGGGCCGCTCCCGCCGCGCACCCCGCGCAGCCAGACGTGCGGGAGGTGGTGCCCGGGCCGGGTGGTCGGCCGGTAGGCCGTCGGGGACGTGGCGCCGGGCGGCGGCGGGGTGCCGTCGGGGACCAGCGCCCCGGCCTCGTAGCAGAACCCGGCCTCGACGCCGAGCTGGCTGTAGTCGTTGGCGTTCTCGGCCACCGCCTCGGCGACCAGTGCCCGGCGCTTGTCGCCGTCGGGCCCCTCGGCGGCGAGGACGCCGATCTGCGCCCAGCCCTCCTCCTCGCTCGTCCCCGGGCCGAGCCCCAGCGCGGCGCCGATGGGCGCGTGCCGGCCGGCGTTCTCCAGGGCGTGTGCGGTGTAGGCGGCCGCGATCGGCCGCCGCTCGCTCTCGTAGGTGTCCAGCAGGGCCTCGTCGGCCCAGCCGTGCAGGACCGCGGCCAGCTTCCAGGCGAGGTTGTGCACGTCCTGCACCGCGCAGTTGAGGCCCAGGCCGCCGGTGGGCGGGTGCCGGTGCGCCGCGTCGCCGACGAGGAACGCCGACCCGGCCCGGAAGCGCCGTGCGACGACCCCCTCGTACTGCCAGTGGCTCACCGCGTTCAGCGTGATCGGGTGGTCGGGCGCGACCCCCAGCATCTCGCGGGCGCGGGCCAGCAGCTCCGCGTCGTCCGCGGCCGGCGGCTGCCCGGGGCGCGGGGTCACCGCCACCAGCCACTCCGGCGACTCGCGCCCGTACCGGTGCGGGCCCAGGGCCTGCAGCGCCCCGACCGGGCGCCCCTCGTTCCAAGGCTGGAGGAAGTGGGCGAGCAGCGCGTCGGGCTCCGACCACTGCGACAGGTCGGCGCTGACGTAGCAGCTGACCACGTCGCGGATCGCCCGCGGGCCCTCCAGCTCGACGCCGAGCAGCTCCGCGCTGACCCGGCCGCCGTCCGCGGCGACCAGGTAGCGGGCCCGCACCCGGCGCTGCTCGCCGGTGCTCCGGTCCAGGACGGTCGCGGTCACCCCGCCGGAGCCGGACTGCTCGATCCCGGTGACCTCCTGGGAGGCGCGGATCCGGCCGGGACAGGCGGCGTCGGCGTGCCGCCACAGCAGCGGGTCGAGCCGGAGCTGCGGGAGGTTGGAGAACTGCTTCGGGCTGGCCTCGGCGTAGCGGGCGGCGTCCGCGCCCCCGCCCCACGCGGGCACCTCGCCCAGCTTCAGCCCGTGCAGCGGCGTCGGCCCGGCGACCGACGTGTACCAGACGACCTTCCGCCACCGGTCGTCCTCGGGGGCCAGCGCGTAGATGTCGTCGGCCACCCCCATCTCCGCGAAGACCTCCATGGTCCGCACGTTGAGCAGGTGCGCCCGGGGGAAGCGGGACTCGAAGGTGCGCCGCTCCAGCAGCAGGACCTCGACCCCGTGCTGGGCCAGCAGCAGGGCCGCGGAGAGCCCGGCCGGTCCGCCGCCCACGACGAGGACCGGCACCTCCTCGGGCCACTCGTCGGGTGCGAGGGCCGGCAGGAGGGCCGGTCGGGTCGCCGCCGTCATGCCGGGGACGCCGCGCTGTCCTGCCAGGCGACGAAGCCCATCCCGCACCCGGTGCCGGCCTCGGAGCGGTAACAGGGCTGGTACTCGACGACCCGCGCCTCGAGCGGCGACTCGGCCAGCGCACCGGCCACGACGGTCCAGTTGCGCAGCTCCGACGTCCCCGAGCGCAGGACGTCGTCCGGCAGGCTCCGCAGGTGCTCGGCGTCCTTGGCGACCAGGGCCTCGAGGAACCGGCGGTCGAGCTCCTCGTCGATGACGAAGTGCGACAGCCCCCCGGAGGCCACGAGCCCGACCCGCAGGTCGCCGGGGAAGCTGCGGATCGCCGCGCCGAGTGCCACGCCGAAGTCGTAGCAGCGCTGCGCGCTCGGCGGATTGGGCTCCCAGAAGGTGTTGACGAAGACCGGCACGACCGCCGGGATGTCCGCCCCGCCGCCGAGGACCTGCTGGAGCACGAAGCCCCAGCCGTGCGGGATGCCGTGGTCCCGGTACTTGCCGGCCGGCAGCTCCCGGGAGGCCCCGGGGTCGAAGCCGGCGCGGCTGGTCTGCTTGATCAGGTGCAGCGCCAGCTCCCCGTGGCACCGGCGGGTGGTGCTCTCCGCCGGCACGTTGGCCACCTCGGCGATCGCCAGGCCGGGCGGCATGGCGTCGAGGTCCTCCTGGGTGAACGGCTCGTGCTGGACCGTGTCGCCCCAGTAGACGGCGAACTGCGGGAGCAGCTCGTCGGTGAACGTCTCCTTGTGGTCGCTGCTGACCACGACGAGGACGTCGAGCTCGGCGTCGGCGGTGATCCGGCCGAGCTCGTCGATGGCCGCCCGGCTGGCCGCGTGCCGCTTCTGCCACAGCTCCGGGTCGCACTCGGCGGCGAACGCCGCGTCGCGCAGGTCCCGCAGCTGCTCGAACGTGTAGTCGCCGCCGCGGAACGCCAGCGCCGGGTTGCGGTGGTCGGCGCGCGCCCGCTGCCCCCACTCCTCGGGCGGAGTGCTCAGCTGCGGGGCGTGCGAGGTGCCGATCCCCAGTCGGATCTGTGCCATGGCGGTGCCCTCCTCGGTCGCGCGGAGCCGGTCAGATGCGGAACAGCTCGCGGGCGGTGGTCTCGAACAGCTGCTTGCGCTCGCCGTCGTCGAGCCAGTCGATGTCGTCGATGAGCAGGTGGATGTCGTCGACCCAGCGGCCTGTCTCGGGGTTCCGCATCGACCCGGTGCCCGGCTTCTCGCTGCCGAACAGGCAGCGGTCGACGCCGACCGCGCGCAGCAGCAGCTCGATGGAGTCCTGGCTGTAGAGGCAGGTGTCGAAGTAGAGCTTGCGCAGCTGCTCGCGGAACGTCGTCCCCTGGCGCAGCGCCCCGGGCTCGAAGCGCCCGCGCTGGTAGGGGATCGCCCCGCCGCCGTGCGACACGATGATCTTCAGGTCGGGGAAGTCGGTGAACACCTGGGACTGCAGGAGCCCGACGACAGCGAGCGTCTCCTCCTGGATGAAGTGCAGCGAGTAGCTCTCCCGGGCCGGCGGCCGGCAGCCGGCGGAGTGGATCAGCGCGGGGACGTCGAGCTCGCTGAGCACCTCGTACACCGGGTACCAGAACCGGTCACCCAGGGCCGGAGGCACTGCGCTGCCCTCGTAGGGGTCGGGGTTCAGGAGGGCGCCGACGAAGCCGTGCTCGGTCACGCAGCGGCGCAGCTCGGCGGTCCACTGCTCGGGCGTCAGCTCCATGCTCTGCGGCATGCCGGCGAGGCCCCGGAAGCGCTCCGGCTCCAGCCGGCAGGTCCGCGCGATGACGTCGTTGGTCTCCTCGGCGTACCACTGCACGAGCTTGCCCTGCTCGCTGTGCATCATCTGGTACGGCCGCGGCGAGATCACCTGGATGTCCACGCCGGCCTCGTCCAGGTGCTGCAGGTGCGACTGGCCGCCGAAGCTCTTGTTGGGCTCGCTCAGCGCCGCGCGCAGGGTGTCGTCGGTGACCCCCGCCGTGCCGCGCCCGTGCGCGCCGCGGTGCGCGAGGAGGTTGGCCTTGTAGGCGTACAGCGACTCGGGGGCACTCACGTGGCCGTGGACGTCGATCTTCATGGGGCCTCCTCGCGAGCGGTGGGCCGCTCGGCGCCGCGCGGCGTCCGGGGCCACGCGCTCGTGGTCTCGTCGGGACAGGGCCGTACGCACGGTGTGCCCGCGACCCGGCCCTGTGACGGCCGACACTAGTGCAGCGTTCGGCGGAGAGGACAAGACTCGGGCAGGAATTCTGCTGGCCGGACTCTGCGCTCCGGAGCTCAATCACCCGCTGAGGCGACCGGCCGGCGTTCGGCATACCGGAATCCTGTCGCCGTCCATTGCGTGACGTCGGACACGCACCGGTAGTTTGCCCGGGAGCCCCACCCGTTCCCGGAGGTCCCGATGTCTGCGCTGTCCCCCCTCGTCGAACTCGAACCGGAGGCACTGCGCTGCCCGGCCGGCGTCTACGAGCGACTGCGCGACGAGGGGGTGCACTACGCCCCGGAGATCGACGCCTTCGTCGTCGCGCGGCACGACGACGTGGTCCGCGTCCTGCGGGACGGGCGCACCTTCTCCTCGCGCAACACCGTCGGCCGGATCCTCCCGCCCGCCGACCCGGCCAACCCGAAGCAGCCACTGAGCCCGCTGCTGCTGCTGTCGGACGCGCCGGAGCACACCACCCGGCGCTCGATCGTCAACCGCGCCTTCACCCCCTCGAAGATCGCCGCCTGGGAGCCGCAGGTCCGGCAGATCGCCGAGGAGCACGTGGACCGCCTGCGCGAGCTGGCGGACGTCGACCTCGTCCGCGACCTGGCCGCACTGCTGCCGGTCCGGGTGATCAGCATGGTGCTCGGGGTGCCGCTGGAGGACGTGGCGAAGTTCCGCGAGTGGTCGGAGGAGATCACCGCGTCGGTGGGCAACCACGGCGGCGACCCGGTGCGCCGCGAGCAGGTGCAGGACGCGTTCTCCGGCTACATCAGC
This sequence comes from Geodermatophilus sp. CPCC 206100, assembly GCF_048569675.1. Classification (NCBI taxonomy): domain Bacteria; kingdom Bacillati; phylum Actinomycetota; class Actinomycetes; order Geodermatophilales; family Geodermatophilaceae; genus Geodermatophilus; species Geodermatophilus sp. CPCC 206100. The sequence continues at coordinate 10,941 of NZ_JAQISV010000011.1, read as the reverse complement.
CGACTGCTCGACCAGTGGGACGGCACCGTCGACACCAGCGTGCTGTCCCAGATCGCCGCGGTCGAGCGGGCCGGCGAGCTCACCCGCCGGCAGTGCGTGAGCTTCGTCGTGGAGCTCATCGTCGCCGGCAACATCACGACCACCCACCACATCGCCAGCAGCATCGCCCTGCTCGGCAGCACGCCCGGCCTGGTCGAGCAGCTGCGCGCCGACCCCGCGCTCGTGCAGAACTTCATCGAGGAGTCGCTGCGGCTGGAGGCGCCCATCCAGGGCTTCTACCGGCTCGCCATGGCCGACGCCGAGGTCGGCGGGGTGACGATCCCGGAGGGGTCGCGGGTGTTCGTCCTCTACGGCTCGGCCAACCGCGACGAGCAGGCGTGGGCCGAGTGCCCGCACCTGCGCCTGGACCGGCCCAACGCCGCCGCCCACCTGGCCTTCGGCAAGGGTGCGCACGCCTGCCTCGGCTCGTCCCTGGCCCGACTGGAGGGCCGCGTCGTCATCGAGGTGCTGCTCGACCGGCTCGCGGACCTCGAGCTGCTGGCCGCCCCCGAGGACCTGCCCTACCTCAAGAGCTTCGTCAACCACGGCCCGGTGAGCCTGCCGGCCCGGCTCCGCTTCCGGGAGCCCGTCCCCGCGCACGAGGTCGCCCCGTGACCGCTCGGATCTCCGTCGACCCCGACGTCTGCGAGCTGCACGGCCAGTGCGTGCTGGCCGCACCCGAGCTGTTCTGGTTCGACGACGACGGCAACCTGCAGCACCGCGAGGAGGCGGGCGCCGACTCGCTCGCGGCCGCCCAGGACGCGGTCTTCCTCTGCCCGACCCAGGCCATCACGGTGACCCCGGGGGCCTGAGGCGGGGACCGGACCGGGAGCCCCTCCGGGCGACCCCGGACCGGCGACCGGGGACCGGCCGGCGGCGCAACATAGCGCACCGGCCGGTCCTCGTCATGCCCCGACGCCGGATCGTGACGACACCGTTGGGCAACGTTATTCCCGGATGCGGAACTCGGTCCGCGACTATTCCCCTATCCCGGAGTGGCTGACTACCTTCGCACCCACCCGAGTGTGGTGATCGAGACCACATCTGTGTGAACGCTCACCCACAGCCGACGCCCCAGGGAGACCCATGCCACCCGCCGGCTCGACGGCGGTCCGACCGGACCGGACTGACCCGCCCAGCGCGTTCCGCCGCCTGACGGCGGGCGGGCCCCGACGGATCCTGTCGTTGGTCGCCCTGCTGCTGCTCAGCGTCGCCGTCGCCGTGCTGTTCGTGTACCCGACCGTGATGGTCGTGGTGGGCGCCTTCCGCACCTCGTCCCCGGGCTTCCCCGGCGAGTGGTCCGGGCAGGCCTTCGTCGACGCCTACACCTCCGGCGAGACCTACGAGCTGCTGTGGAACTCGGCGGCCTACGCCCTGGCGACGACGACGCTCTCGCTGACCCTCGCGGTCTTCTTCGCCTGGATGGTCACCCAGACCAACACCCCGGGGCGCCGCCTGGTGACGCCGCTGATGGTCGCGCTGATCACGCTCCCGTTCCTCTTCTTCGGCATCAGCTGGGCGATGCTCGGCAACGAGCGGGTCGGCCTGCTCAACCAGCTCCTCCGGACGTTCATCCCCGTCGAGGAGGGGCCGATCAACATCCGGTCCTGGGGCGGCATCATCAGCGTGAGCACGCTGAAGATCACCGCGATCAACTACATGCTCATGCTCGGGATCTTCCGCACCCTGGACCCCGCGCTGCGCGAGGCCTCCCTCATCGCCGGGGTCAGCCGCCGGCGCACCTTCTTCCGCATCGAGCTGCCGGTGCTCGCGCCGGTGCTCCTCGCCCTGGGGCTCATGGGCTTCGTACGCGGCCTGGAGTCCTTCGACGTCCCGCTGCTGCTCGGCGGCCCGGCCGGCATCCAGGTCTTCTCCACCCAGATCTACGACTACCTGACGACGAGCTTCCCGCCGTCCTACGCGCAGGCCAGCGCGCTCGCCGTGCTGGTCATGGTGATCATGCTCGTGCTGGTGCTGCTGATGTGGCGGTTCATCGGCAAGCGCGAGTTCACCACCGTCGGCGGCAAGGGCCAGCGGATCGAGCTGGTCGACCTGGGCCGGTGGAAGTACGCCTGCACCGCGGCGGTGGTCGTCTACGCCCTGGTCGCGCTCGCCTTCCCGCTGGTCCAGCTGGTGCTGGGCTCGCTGCAGCCGGAGTTCGGCGTCCTGTCGGCGTCCCTGACGCTGGAGCACTACCGGGCGATCTTCGACTCGCCGCTGGTCGTCCAGGCGCTGCAGAACACCGCGTTCATCGTGGTGGTCGGCGGCTTCCTGGCGGTGCTCCTGGCCGTCGTCGTCGCCTACATCGTGCAGCGCTCGCAGTCGAAGTTCCGCTGGTTCCTCGAGGGCGCCACCTGGCTGCCGTGGGGCCTGCCCGGCATCGTGCTGGCGCTCGGCATGCTGTGGGCCTACCTGTCGGTGCCGTTCCTGCGCGGGCTGTTCGCGACCACCTGGATCGTGATGCTCGGCCTCATCGTGGTGTCCACGCCGATCGCCGTCCGGCTGGCCAACGCCGCCATCGCGCAGGTGCACCGGCAGCTGGAGGAGGCCGCCCGCATCCACGGGGCGTCCCAGACGCGCGCCGCGGTGGGCATCGTGCTGCGGCTGATCCTGCCCAGCCTGCTCGCCGGGTGGCTGATCGTCGGCGTGATCATGGCCGGCGACCTGGCCATCCCGGTCATGCTCTCCGGTCCGCAGAGCCAGACCGTCCCGGTCGTCCTGCTCCAGCTGCTCGACTCCGGGCAGTCGTCCCAGGCCGCCGCGGTCTTCTGCGTGATGCTCGGCGCGATGGCCCTGGTCCTGGCCCTCGGCTCCGTGCTCCGGATCGTGGGCACCCGGCTGGTCACCCGCGGAGCCCCCACGCCGGCTGCCGCCACCCCCGCCGAGACCGCCCAGGCGGCGATCCCGGTCCCCGTCGCCGCCGAGCCGGACCTCCCTCCGGTCCTGGTCCCCACCCGTCCCGCCTCCGGAGGAGAGTGACGATGTCGCAGATCGACCTGAAGGGCCTGACCAAGGAGTTCGACGGCGGCGTCCGCGCCGTCGACGAGCTCGACCTCCAGATCGCCGACGGGGAGTTCGTCAGCCTGCTGGGCCCCAGCGGCTGCGGCAAGACGACGACGCTGCGCTGCATCGCCGGGCTGGAGCGCCCGACCGGCGGCGAGATCCTCTTCGACGGGACGCCGATCGTCTCCCTCGAGCGCGGGGTGTTCGTGCCGCCGGAGAAGCGGCACATGGGGATGGTCTTCCAGAGCTACGCGCTCTGGCCGCACATGACCGCCTTCGCCAACGTGGCCTACCCGCTCAACCGCAGCAAGGACGTCGACAAGGCCGAGGTGAACCGCCGGGTCGAGGAGATGCTGGCCACCGTTGGGCTCAGCGAGATCGCCGGGCGCCTGCCCAGCAAGCTCAGCGGCGGCCAGCAGCAGCGGGTCGCCCTGGCCCGCGCGCTGGTCAACCAGCCGAGGGTGGTGCTCTTCGACGAGCCGTTCTCCAACCTCGACAGCATCCTGCGCTCGCAGATGCGCCGCGAGGTGCGCAGCCTGCACGAGCGGCTGGGCACCACCTCGGTCTACGTGACCCACGACCGGACCGAGGCGATGGCGCTGTCGGACCGCGTGGTGGTCATGAAGCTCGGCGTCATCCAGCAGATCGGGACGCCGCGCGAGATCTACACCAAGCCGGCCAACCGCTTCGTCGCCGACTTCATCGGCTTCGACAACATCCTCAAGGCCGAGGTCGTCGAGGCCGCCGCCGGCCGGCCGCTGCTGCGGCTGGGCGGCGACGGGCCGCTGCTGCGCTTCACCACCGTGACCGATCACCAGCCCGGCACCGTGGTCGAGGTCGCCGCCCGCGCCAACGCCTTCCACCTCGTGCCGCAGTCCGCGGCCGACGAGCAGTGCTTCGCCGCTCAGGTGGAGGGCGTCACCTACCTCGGCGACGACGTCGAGTACCGCGTCCGGGTCGGCCAGAACGGCCTCATCGCCCGGATCCCGGACGCAGAGGTCAGGAGCGCCGGCCCGGCTGCTTCCCCCGCCGCCGGGGACACGATCCACCTGCGGATCGCCCCCGACGAGCTCATCGAGATCAACGGTTGATGGAGGAGAGTGCATGAGTGGCATGAGGCGACACCCGGTGCGGGCGGTTGCGGCGGCGGCAGGCCTCTGCCTGCTCCTCGCGTCCTGCGGTGGGAGCGACAGCGACGCGGCCGCTGGTGGCGGGGGTGGCGGCGGCGGAGGCGGCTCCGCCGAGGGCGGCGAGTCGATGGACGACCTGTACCAGGCCGCCCAGGAGGCCGGCGAGGACACCGTCGTCGTCTACGGGATCAAGACCGGCACGGCCTGCTACGACCAGTTCTCGCAGGAGTACTCCGGCATCACCGTCCAGACCCAGTACATGGTCGGTGAGACGCAGGCCCGCCTGCAGCAGGAGCACGTCAGCGGCCAGAACGTCGGCGACGTCCTCCGGACCGGCAACACCTCGATGCTGGCGCTCATCCGCGACGGCATCCTCACCGAGTACGTCCCCGCGGACGTCGAGGGCATCTCCGAGGCGGCCTACGGGCCGGAGAACGCGATGATCAACGACAGCCAGCGGCTGTCGGGGATCGCGTACAACTCGGCGAACGTCCCCGACGCCGAGGCGCCGAAGAGCTGGGACGACCTGGTCGACCCGCAGTTCAAGGGCCGGATCGTCATGCCCGACCCCACGGTCCCCGGCGCCGGCCTGAGCATCCTGCAGTCGCTGATGGACACCGGCGTCGTCGACGACGAGTGGCTGGAGGCCCTCGCGGCCAACGAGCCGGCGTTCATCCAGGGCGTGCAACCGGCCATCGAGGCGCTCAAGACCGGCGAGTACGACGTCATGCTCGGCGGGCTGGACCAGATCACCGGTCCGGCTCTCGAGGAGGGCACCGACCTGCGCTACGTGTTCCCGGTGGAGGGCGCCACGCCGCTCACCAAGCACTACACCGGGGTCATCACGAACGCGCCGCACCCGAACGCCGCCCGGCTGCTGACCAGCTGGCTGGTCAGTGAGGACGGCCAGACCTGCCTCGCGACCGAGGAGAACGAGATGCCGGTCCGTGAGGGCGTCGCCCCTCCGGAGGGCATCCCGGCGCTGGACGAGCTGCCGAACGTCGCCGAGCAGAAGCCGGCGTCCTTCGACGAGCTCGACGCCCAGACGGAGCTGCTGACGAAGTTCAAGGAGATCTTCGCCGGCTGACCCGGCGGCGGAGGCCCGGGCCACCGGTCCGGGCCTCCGCCCCTGCCCCTCCCCTGGCCGGCGACCGCCGACACCCAGGACCCGGTTCCACGAACTGAGAGACGGTGAGTGCAGTGCTGCGTCCCGAGGACAACATGCTGCTGACCCAGGTGGGGCGCGGGACCCCCATGGGTGAGCTGTTCCGCCGCTTCTGGCTGCCGGCCATCGCCAGCGCCGACATCGAGGAGCGCGACGGCGCCCCCGTCCGGTGCCGGATCCTGGGCGAGGACCTGATCGCCTTCCGCGACACCGACGGCCGCGTCGGCCTGGTGAGCACCTGGTGCCCGCACCGCCGGGCCAACCTGTTCTTCGGCCGCAACGAGGAGAACGGCCTGCGCTGCGTCTACCACGGGTGGAAGTTCGACGTGGGCGGCACGTGCGTCGACCTGCCGTCGGAGCCGCCGACGTCGAACTTCAAGAACAAGGTGAAGATCTCCGCCTACCCGACCATCGAGAAGGGTGGCCTGGTCTGGACCTACATGGGCCCCCCGGAGCTGCAGCCGGAGTTCCCGCACTACGAGTGGGCCGAGGTCCCCGACAACCACCGGGTCATCAACTCCAGCCTGGTGGAGTGCAACTGGCTGCAGACTCTCGAGGGCGACATCGACACCGCCCACGTCTCCTTCCTGCACCGGCCGCTGGAGCAGGGCAAGGCGCTGAAGTGGGCCCGCTTCGTGCCCAACTTCGGTGAGTACGTCGCCAAGGACAAGGCGCCGTCCCTGACGGTCAAGGAGACCGACTACGGCTTCGTCTACGGCGGCCGGCGGGTCGGCGGCGAGGACGACTACTACTGGCGCTTCTCCCACTGGCTGATGCCCTCGACCTCGGAGACCCCGGGGTCGGTGGAGCGGCCGGGGCGGATCGTCGTCCCGATCGACGACTTCCACACCACGTCGTTCGCCTTCGTGTGGCACCCGCACCGGGCCCTGTCGGCCGAGGAGGCGATCGCCAACGACCGCACGGTGCACCAGCCGCTGGCGCCCTTCGAGCTGCCCGACGGCTACATCATCGACACCCGCCGGTCGTCGCTGGTCAAGGAGAACGACTTCCTGATCGACCGCAAGGTCCAGAAGACCAAGCGGTTCAGCGGCATCTACGGCACGCCGCCCGAGGAGGACCGGGCGATGACCGAGACGATGGAGCCGGTGCTCGACCGCAGCAAGGAGCACCTGGGCACCAGCGACGTCGCCATCATCGCCATGCGCCGCCGGCTGCTGCGGGTCGCCAAGGACCTGCAGAAGGGCATCGAGCCGCCGCTGGCCTCGCGGCCGGGGTCCTTCCGGACCCGCGGCTTCGACGTCGTCTCGACGCACGGGGACTTCAACACCGCCGTCGAGGAGTGCGCCGAGGAGATCATGCCGCCGCGGGCCGAGGCGCCCGCGACCGAGCCGGTCTGACCCACGGCCCGGGCCGGGGCACGGCCCCGGCCCGGGCCGCACCGCGGAGGAGGAGAACCGGAGTGCCCCAGGAGGAGCGAGTGGACAGCGCGGAACGGTTCGACGGAGCGGAGCCCCCGCCGACCCCCATCGAGGAGGCCGACCCCTGGCGGGTCGTCGACGTCCAGGCCCTGGACGCGGTCACGGTGTCGGCCGTCATCGGCCAGGTCGAGGTGTCGCCGCAGGCCGACCAGCTGGCCTACCGGGAGTCGGAGATCGACGCCCTGTGGACGCTGGCCGACATGGCGGTGAAGGACGGCCGGCCCGGCGCGCAGGAGTGGCTCGAGCTGCTCTGGGAGGCCCACGACCACGTCGGCGACGGCAACCACGGCCAGGCCCTCGCGGCCCTGCAGCAGCTGCGGGACTCCCTCGGCGCGCAGACCGTCTGAGGACGGCGCGGGCGGTTTCCACGCCCGTGGATCGACCAGGACCGACAGAGGAGCAGTAGTGGGCACACCGCCGCGGCCGGTCGTCACGGCCCTGCTGGACGTCGTCCGGGACTGGGGCGCCACCCGGCTGTTCACCTGCCCGGGCAGCACCGAGGCCGCCGTGCTGGACGCGCTGGTCGACCGGCGGGACGTCGAGCTGGTGCTCACCACGCACGAGGCGGTCGCCGTCTCGATGGCCGACGGCCTGGCCCGCGCGACCCGGCGTCCCAGCGTCGCCTACCTGCACGCCAACGTCGGCCTCACCAACGGGCTGGCCAACCTGGTCGCCGCCCAGCTGGCCTACTCCCCCGTCGTCGTCCTCAACGGGATGAAGCCGGCGGTCGTGCAGTCGCGGCGCGGGTTCACGACCGCTCCGCAGATGCGCGAGCTCGTCGCGCAGTACGTGAAGTCCGACTGGCAGTCCCTGCGCACCGAGTCGGTTCCCGAGGACGTCAACCGCGCGTTCCGGACGGCGGTCACCGAGCCGGCCGGGCCGGTCTGGGTCGGCCTGAGCCAGGACCTCCTGGAGAGCACCGCCGAGGTGCCCGTGCCCGACGTCGCGGCGTTCCGGTTCGACTCGCGCACGGCGCCGTCCGCGGGGGCCGTCCAGCACGCCGCCGCCCTGCTGACCTCGGCCGAGCGGCCGGTGCTGGTCGCGGGCACCGAGGTGGGCCGCGCGGACGCGGTCGGGGGCCTGGTCCGGCTCAGCGAGCTGCTGGGCGCGCCGGTGCTGCACGAGGACCGCCGCGGCTTCGAGCGACCGGGGTTCCCGACCGACCACCCGCACTTCCGCGGCCAGTACGACGTCGGGCACCCGCTGGTGCAGGAGGCCGACCTCCTCGTCGTGCTCGGCGCGCGGATGTTCAACGAGTTCGAGCGGTCGTCGCACCCGCCCGTGCCGCCGGGCCTGCCGGTCGTGCACAGCCACCCCGACGCCCGCCACGTGGCCAGCACCTACGGGGTGGCGGTCGGCCTGGTCGGCGACCAGGGGCTGGTGCTGCAGGCGCTGCTCGCGGCGCTGCCGGACGCCCCGCCGCGGATCGTGCCGTCGCTGCCGCCCGCGCCGGCGCGCCCGGCCCGCCCGGCCGGCGACGGGCTGCGTCCCGCCGACGTCGTCGGGGTGCTCACCGAGGCGCTGCGCGGCACGGCGCTGGTGGGCGACGCGACCACGGCCGGGGGCATCCTGCAGCAGGCGGCCTGCCAGACCGGTCCCGACGACTACTTCGGGTCGACGTCCGGCTCCCTCGGCTGGGGCATGGGCGCCGCGCTGGGCATCGCGATGGGGATGCCGGGCCGGCGGGTGGCGGCGGTCTGCGGCGACGGGGTGTTCCAGTTCGGGCTGCCGGCCCTGTGGTCGGCCGCCCGCAGCGGGCTGCCGGTGACCTACGTGGTGCTCAACAACCGCCGCTACGCCGCGGTCGGCGCCGCGCTGCGCCGGTTCGGCGGCCGGGCGGTCGAGGAGGCCACCTTCCCCGGGGTCGACATCGCCGGGCCGCGCATCGCGGAGATCAGCACCGCGTTCGGGGTGCCGGGCGAGCGGGTCGACACCCTCCCGGCCCTGCGCGACAGCCTCGACCGCGCCGCCCGGGCGGACACGCCCACCCTGATCGAGGTGATGACCGACTCCGCGGACTTCGGTCCCTGACCGGTCAGTCGGGCACTGGCACCGCCCGGGGTGGACGCCGGAGCAGGAGGGTGCCGAGTGCGGCGGCCAGCAGGCAGGTGACCGCCCCGACCGCCAGCGCGGCGCGGCCGCCGACGTGCTCGGCGACCGCCCCGACGATCGGCCCGCCGATCGGGGTGGACCCGATGAAGGCCACCGACCACAGGGCCATGACCCGGCCGCGCATGGTCGGCGCCGCGGCCAGCTGCAGCGTGCTGCTGCCCGCGGACAGGAAGCTGATGCTCGCCGTCCCCACGAGCACGAGGGCCGCGACGGCGACGGGGAGGGACGGCGCCGCGGCCGTTCCCGCCATGGCGGCGCCGAACGCGAGGGCGGAGAGCACCATCGCCCGGATGCCGGTGCGACCCCGGGCGGCGACCACCAGCCCCCCGAGGACCGCGCCGACGCCCATGGCCCCGGTCATGAGGCCGTAGGCGCGCGCGTCCCCGGCGAAGGTCTGCTCGGCGACCACGGGCAGCACCACCTGGAACTCGTAGGCCAGGCAGCCCACCAGCGCCATCATCAGCAGGGGGACGGCGAGCTCGCGGGTGCGGGCGACGTAGCGCAGCCCGTCGCGCAGCTGACCGGGGGCCCGTCCGGTCGGGGGTGTCGGCCGCAGCGCCGACCGGTCCAGCCTCGTGAGCGAGAGGGCGACGACCGCGAAGCTGACCGCGTTGAGGACGAAGCAGATCCCGGTGCTGCCCGCGGCGATCACGAGGCCGGCCAGGGCCGGCCCGACCGCGCGGGCGGCGTTGACCAGGACGGAGTTGAGCGTCACCGCGTTGCGCACGCGGTCGGGATCGACCATCTCCAGGGTGAAGGCCTGCCGGGCGGGGTTGTCGAAGCACTGCCCCAGCCCGAGGAGGAAGGCCAGGCCGAACACGTGCCAGAGGGCGACTCCGCCGGTGAGGGTGAGGACGCCGAGGACCAGCGCGAGGGCGCCCATCGCCGACTGGACGGCGATCAGCAGCCGGCGCTTGTCCGTGCGGTCGGCGACCACACCGCCGTAGGGCCCGAGCACCAGCACCGGGACCGTCTGGAGTGCCGCGAGGACGCCGAGCGCCGTGCCGGAGCCGGTCAGTTGGAGCACCAGCCAGGCCTGCGCGACGGTCTGCATCCAGGTGCCGGTGTAGGAGACGGCCTGCCCGGCGAGGTAGCGGCGGTAGTTGCGGCTGTCGAGGGAGGCGAACACCCTGCGGACGAACGCGGACGCCGCCCCGCCGCCGGTCACCGGTCCTGCTCGCTCCGGCCGCAGCCGCCGGTCCGCCGCTGGTGCAGGTGGTCGGCCAGCCCCTCCAGGAGCGGCAGCGCGGCCTCGAGCCGCCGCGCGTCCTCGGCCTCCAGCCCCTCCAGGTACCCGGCGATCGCCCGGGCCCGCTCGTGCTGCAACCGGGCGACCAGCTGCTCGCCGGCCGGCGTGGCCGCCACCAGGACGGCCCGCCCGTCGCGGGCGTCCGGCACCCGCTGGATCAGCCCGTCGTCGTCCAGCCGGGCGACGACCCGCGACAGCATCGTCGGGTTGACCCCCTCGCGCTCGGCCAGGTCACCGATCCGCTGCTCGCCGAAGCGGACGAGGCCGAAGAGCACCGACACCTGGGTCCGGGTGAGCCCACCGGCTCCCTCGCGGGAGAGGAACCGGTCGATCCGCGCGATCGCTCCCCGCAGCCGCACCGCCGCACCCGCGGCTGGCGGGGCGGCAGAATTGTTGCTTCTCGGCACGCAATCACCCTAGCGACAGATCTCTTCGCCGCCTAGCATCCCGTGCAGAGGAATCCTCTCGCCGGTCCATAGCGCCCAGCGATACAGGGCGGTAGCTTTCCGCAGGTCCGGGCAGCGGCGCCCGCGTCCTGTCGCCGCCGGCACCAGCCCGAGGAGGTCGTCTCTCGCGACGGCCCGGCCGGAAGGAGTCAGGTGACCACCACCTCCCCCCACGTCCCGACGGAGACCGCGGCCGGCTCGGCTCCCGGCGGCCTGGTCAAGAGCGTCGTGGAGCTGGACCGCGTCGTCATCCGGTTGGCGGGTGATTCCGGTGATGGCATGCAGTTGACCGGGAACCGGTTCACCAGTGAGACGGCGAGCTTCGGCAACGACCTGTCCACGCTGCCCAACTTCCCGG
>NZ_JAQISV010000010.1:0-119021 GCF_048569675.1 Geodermatophilus sp. CPCC 206100 | reverse complement strand
CGATCAATCAACCCAAAGAAACCCACAAAAAGGGGTTGTTACTTGGCACTGACTTTCGGCACGCTGTTGAGTTCTCAAGGAGCGGACGCGCAGACACTCGACCCTTCCGGGCTTCGTCCCTGGCGGCTTGTCACACTGTACGCCGTCTGCGGAGTCTCGCACCCCGAGGGGGTGTTCTCCGCGGGCCTTCCGGCCCCGTGCGGCGCATGGAGAACCATACACGAGGTCTCCGGCCGGTGTGCAAGCCGGCGGAGGGCGTCCCCGGTCACACCCCGGTTCCGACCCCCAGCAGGTCCTCGATGCCCAGCGTCAGGCCGGGACGGCGGACGGACTCGCGGACCGCCAGGAGCACGCCCGGCATGAACGACGCCCGGTCGTAGGAGTCGTGCCGCAGGGTGAGCGTCTCCCCCGGCGCGCCCATGAGGACCTCCTGGTGCGCGACCAGTCCGGTGAGGCGCACCGCGTGGACGGCGACGCCCTCCACGTCGGCTCCCCGCGCCCCCGGCAGCGCCTCGGTGGTGGCGTCGGGCGACGGCGGCAGGCCGGCCTCCCGGCGGGCGGCCGCCACCAGCCGGGCGGTGCGGACCGCCGTCCCCGAGGGGGCGTCCACCTTGTTCGGGTGGTGCAGCTCGACCACCTCGACCGACGGGAAGAACCGCGCCGCCTCCTGGGCGAAGCGCATGAGGAGGACGGCGCCGATGCCGAAGTTGGGGGCGATCACCACCCCCAGCCCCGGCTTGGGTGCCAGCCACTCCGCGACGGTGGCGAGCCGGGCCTCGTCGAAGCCCGTCGTCCCGACGACGCAGTGGATGTCGTTGTCGATGCAGAACCGGATGTTGTCCATGACCACGTCCGGGCGGGTGAAGTCCACCGCGACCCGGGCCCCGGCGTTGGCCAGGTCGAACAGCCAGTCCCCGGAGGCCACCATCGCGACGAGCTCGAGGTCGTCCGCGGCGTTCACCGCCTTGACCACCTCGGTGCCCATGCGCCCCCGCGCGCCGATGACCCCCACGGGGAGCCGGGTCCCCTCCGTCGCTGGCTGCTGGTCACGGGAGGCGCTCGCGGTCACCGGGTCAGGCTTCCCGGCGGAGGCGACGGGTGCAACACAGCGCGCAGGTCAGGAGCGTGCCCGCCGCTCGAGGAACGCCCAGCCGGCGATCCCGGCCAGCACACCGACGGCGTCGGCGACCCAGTCGGCCACGGACGCCGACCGCTCCAACGGGGACAGACCCTGGACGACCTCGCTGGCCGCCGCGTACACGAGCAGCAGCACGAGAAGCCGCCGCGCGCCGACGCCCGCCCAGCGCCCGCTCAGCGCGAGCACCGCGAACAGCACGAGGTGGACGAGCTTGTCCACGCCCGGCGGCGCCGCCGGCACGTCGTCCCCCGGGGCGAAGAGCACCGCCAGCGAGACGAGCGCGGCGACGGCGAAGGCGCCGCGGGAGAGCGCGCCGTGGACGGCGAGCGCGGGGTGTGTCCGGCGCATCAGAGCCGGTCGAGCTCGGACTCGCGATAGGGGCCGACGACCGCCAGGCAGGTGTCCCGGGTGAACAGGTCGGCGGCGACGGCGCGCACCTGGGCCTCGTCGACGGCGTCCAGGCGGTCGAGCACCTCCTGCACCGGCAGGTACTCCCCGTAGGAGAGCTCGCTCTTGCCCAGCCGGCTCATCCGGGAGCCGGTGTCCTCCAGGCCGAGGACGAGACCCCCCTTGAGCTGCCCACGGCCGCGGGCCACCTCCTCCGAGGTCAGCCCCTCGGCCGCGACCCGGGCCAGCTCCTCGCGGACCAGCCGCAGCACCTCGGGCACGCGCTTGGGCGAGCACCCCGCGTAGACGGAGAACGCCCCGGTCCCGGCGTAGTGCGAGAGCGCGGAGCCGACGCTGTAGACCAGCCCCCGCTTCTCCCGGATCTCCTGGAACAGCCGCGAGCTCATCCCCCCGCCGACCGCCGTCTCCAGGACCGCGGCCGCGTAGCGGCGCTCGTCGAGCCGGCCGAGGGCGACCGAGCCCAGCAGCAGGTGCGTCTGCTCGGTCCGGCGCCGGATCAGGCCGGCCGGACGTGCCGGGCGGGTCGGCCCGCCCTCCTCACCGACCCGCAGCGGGGCGGGGGCCGCCGACCCGGCGAGCCGGTCGCCGAAGGCCGCGGTCACCAGGTCCAGGACCTGCCGGTGGTCGACCCGGCCGGCCGCGGTCACCACGATGGACGGGGCGACGTACCGCTGCCGGTACCAGCCGTCGACGTCCTCGCGGGTCAGGCCCTCGATGGATGCCACCGTGCCCAGCACCGAGCGACCCAGCGCGGTGGCGCCGAACAGGGTCTCGGCGAACAGGTCGTGGACGGCGTCGGCGGGCTCGTCGTCGCGCATGGCGATCTCCTCGAGCACGACCGTGCGCTCGGACTCGAGGTCGTCGGCGGTGTTCAGCGCGTCGGTGACCAGGTCACCGAGCAGCGTGACGGCCAGAGGGAGGTCGCTGGCGAGCACGTTGGCGTAGTAGCAGGTGTGCTCCTTGGCGGTGAAGGCGTTCATCTCACCGCCGACGGCGTCCATCGCCGTGGCGATCTCCAGGGCGCTGCGGCTCGCCGTCCCCTTGAACAGCAGGTGCTCGAGGAAGTGCGAGGAGCCCGCCACGGGGTCGGTCTCGTCCCGGGAACCGACGCCGACCCAGATGCCGACGGTCGCCGACAGCACCCCGGGCATGGTCTCGGTCAGCACCCGCAGGCCACCGGGCAGGACGGTCCGCTCGACCCGGCCGCCGAACTCGTCGACGTCGAGGACGACGGTCTGCCCTGCACCGGCCGGGGCCGGGACGGGCGCGTCGCCCGTCCCGGCCCCGGCTGCGGCCTGCTGCTCGTGCGTGGTCACGCCTCCGCGGGCGCGGACTCGGCGGCCTCGGCGGCCGCCGGAGCGGCGTCGCCGGAGCCGTCACCCTCGGCCGCGACCGGGACGAGGCTGATCTTGCCGCGGGCGTCGATGTCGGTGATCTCGACCTGCAGCTTGTCGCCGACGTTGACGACGTCCTCGACCTTGGCGATCCGCTTGCCGGCGCCGAGCTTGCTGATGTGCACCAGCCCGTCCTTGCCCGGGAGCAGGGAGACGAAGGCGCCGAACGGCGTGGTCTTGACGACCGTGCCGAGGAAGCGCTCGCCGACCTTGGGCATCTGCGGGTTGGCGATGGCGTTGATGCGGTCCACCGCCGCCTGGGCCGAGGGGCCGTCGGAGGCTCCGACGTAGATGGTGCCGTCGTCCTCGATGGTGATGTCGGCGCCGGTCTCGTCCTGGATCGCGTTGATCATCTGGCCCTTGGGGCCGATGACCGCGCCGATCTTGTCGACCGGGATGCGCACCGTGGTCACGCGCGGGGCGTAGGGGCTCATCTCGTCGGGGCCGTCGATGGCCTCGCCCATGACGTCGAGGATGTGCAGCCGGGCCGCGCGGGCCTGGGTCAGCGCACCGGCGAGGACGTCGGAGGGGATGCCGTCGAGCTTGGTGTCGAGCTGGAGGGCGGTGACGAAGTCCTTGGTGCCGGCGACCTTGAAGTCCATGTCACCGAAGGCGTCCTCGGCTCCGAGGATGTCGGTCAGCGCGACGTACTCCGTCTTGCCGTCGACCTCGTCGGAGACCAGGCCCATCGCGATGCCGGCCACCGGGGCCTTCAGCGGGACGCCGGCGTTGAGCAGGGCCAGCGTCGAGGCGCAGACCGAGCCCATCGACGTCGAGCCGTTGGAGCCCAGCGCCTCGGAGACCTGTCGGATCGCGTAGGGGAACTCCTCGCGGTCGGGCAGCACCGGCACGAGGGCCCGCTCGGCGAGCGCGCCGTGGCCGATCTCGCGGCGCTTCGGGGAGCCGACCCGGCCGGTCTCACCGGTGGAGTACGGCGGGAAGTTGTAGTTGTGCATGTAGCGCTTGCGGTTCACCGGCGACAGGGTGTCCAGCTGCTGCTCCATGCGGAGCATGTTCAGCGTGGTGACGCCCAGGATCTGGGTCTCGCCGCGCTCGAACAGCGCCGACCCGTGCACCCGCGGGATGACCTCGACCTCGGCCGACAGCGGCCGGATGTCGGTGACGCCCCGGCCGTCGATGCGGACCTTGTCGCGCAGGATCCGCTGCCGGACGACCTTCTTGGTGAGCCCGCGGAAGGCGGCGGAGAGCTCCTTCTCCCGGCCCGCGAACTGGCTCGCGAGCCCGGCGAGGGTCTCCTCCTTGAGCGCGTCGGTCGCGTCGTTGCGCTCCTGCTTGCCCGGGATGGCCTGCACCTCGGTGAGCTTGCTGAGCGCGGCGGACTCGACGGCCGCGTAGACGTCGTCCTGGTAGTCCAGGAAGCGGGGGAACTCGGCGACCGGCTTGGCGGCCTTCTCGGCCATCGCGGCCTGCGCGTCGCACAGCGCCTTGATGAACGGCTTGGCCGCCTCGAGGCCCTGCGCCACGACCTCCTCGGTCGGGGCGGTGGCCCCGCCGGCGACCAGCTGGATGGTCTTCTCGGTGGCCTCGGCCTCGACCATCATGATCGCGACGTCGCCGTCCGGGAGGACGCGGCCGGCCACGACCATGTCGAAGACGGCGTCCTCGAGCTCGGCGTGGGTCGGGAAGCCGACCCACTGGCCGTTGATCAGCGCCACGCGGGTGCCGCCGACCGGGCCGGAGAAGGGCAGGCCCGACAGCTGGGTGGACGCCGAGGCGCCGTTGATCGCCAGCACGTCGTAGAGGTGGTCGGGGTCCAGCGACAGGACGGTGATGACGACCTGGACCTCGTTGCGCAGGCCCTTGGCGAAGGTCGGCCGCAGCGGGCGGTCGATGAGCCGGCAGGTGAGGATCGCGTCCTCGGAGGGGCGGCCCTCCCGGCGGAAGAACGAGCCGGGGATCCGCCCGGCGGCGTACATGCGCTCCTCGACGTCCACCGTCAGCGGGAAGAAGTCGAACTGGTCCTTGGGCTGGCGGCCGGCCGTGGTGGCCGACAGCAGCATCGTGTCGCCCATGGTGACGACGACGGAGCCGGCGGCCTGCTTGGCCAGCCGGCCGGTCTCGAAGGTGATGGTGCGGCTGCCGTAGGTGCCGTTGTCGATGACCGCGGTGGCGGTGGTGACGCCGTCCTCGGGGTCGAACTCGGCAGCGGTACCGCTGTTCTGTGTGGTGGGTGCGGACACGTCGTCCTCTTCCTACGTCGCATGCGGCGACGTCCTCTTGTGGCGCCCTGCGCCGAACTGCGCCCGGGTGACCGGTCTTCGATCGAAGCCCTCGGGAGGGTTCCCCCGTCGGGGGACGACCATGCCCGGAGGCCACTACCGAGGACCGACCAGCGTGGGGGTCCGGCGGGGGGCCGGGGGTCTCGTGGGCGGGTGCCGCACGAGAGAGGGGACCGTCCCGGCGGGACGGTCCCCTCTGTGGTCAGCGGCGCAGACCGAGCCGCTCGATGAGCGAGCGGTAGCGGCTGATGTCCGTCTTGGCCAGGTAGTTCAGCAGCCGGCGACGCCGGCCGACCAGCAGGAGCAGGCCCCGCCGGCTGTGGTGGTCGTGCTTGTGCTGCTTGAGGTGCTCGGTGAGGTCGCTGATCCGTCGGGTCAGCATCGCGACCTGCACCTCGGGCGAGCCCGTGTCCTTGTCGACCGTCGCGTACTCGGTCATGATCTGCTGCTTCGTCGCGCTGTCGAGCGCCATGGACGGCCTCCTGGGCAGGTCACGTGTGGCCCCCGGTCTGGGTCACGAGGGCAGGCTGCACACATCCGTCGGGGAACCGACGTCAGGCCGAGGTTACACGCCGGGTGCACGGCCTCAGGCCAGCCCCAGGACCTCCCGGGTGCGGGCCACGTCGCGGTCCATCGCCGCCACCAGCTCCCCGACGTCGGAGAAGGCGAGCATCGGCCGCAGCCGCTCGACGAACTCCACGCCCACGTGCTCGCCGTACAGGTCGCCGTCGAAGTCGAGCAGGAACGCCTCGACCGTGCGCCGGGTGCCCTGGAAGGTCGGGTTGGTCCCGACGGAGACGGCGGCCGGCGAGGTGCTCCTGGTGGCGCCGGTCCGCGGGTCGCGGATCACCAGCGACCCCGCGTAGACGCCATCGGCCGGGATCGCGGTGTAGGCCGGGGACTCCACGTTCGCCGTCGGGTAGCCGAGCTCCCGGCCCCGCCGGTCACCGCGGACGACGACGCCGTCGATGCGGTGCGGCCGGCCCAGCGCCCGGGCCGCCAGGACCACGTCTCCGGCGGCCACGCAGGCGCGGATGTAGGTCGAGGAGATGGTCACCTCCCCGTCGGCCGAGGACTCCCCGGCCAGCGGGACGCCCTCCACGGTGAAGCCGAACCGCCGGCCCTCCTGGGTGAGGGTGGCCACGGTGCCCGCCGCCCGGTGGCCGTAGGTGAAGTTCTCCCCCACCACCACCGCGGCCGCGTGCAGCCGCTCGACGAGCACCGTGTGGGTGAACGTCTCCGCCGACAGCCGCATGAACTCGGGCGTGAACGGCAGCACGCACATCGCGTCGACCCCGAGGGCGGCCACCAGCTCGGCCTTGCGGTCCAGCGAGGTGAGGATGGCCGGGTGTGAGCCCGGGCGCACGACCTCGGAGGGGTGCGGGTCGAAGGTGAGCAGCAGGCACGGGCGGCCCATCGACCGGGCGCGCGCGACCGCCCGGCCGATCAGCCCCTGGTGGCCGCGGTGGACGCCGTCGTACATGCCGACGGTGACCACGGTGCGGCCGAGGTCACCGGGGGTGGCCTCCAGTCCCCGCCAGCGCAGCAATGCCGGTTCCCGCCCGCCCTCAGGAGACCCGGTGCAGCCAGCCGTGGGTGTCGGGCACCCGGCCGTGCTGGATGTCCAGCAGGTGCTCGCGCAGCCGCATGGTCAGCGGACCCGGCTCGCCGTTCCCGACGACGAAGTCCCCCGTGCGGGCCTTCACCTCGCCGACGGGGGTGATCACCGCCGCGGTGCCGCAGGCGAAGGTCTCGGTGACGGTGCCGTCGGCCACCCCGGCCCGCCACTCCTCCACGCTGAACCGCCGCTCGGTGACCCGGTGCCCGAGCTCGCGGGCGACGGTGATGAGCGAGTCGCGGGTGATGCCCGGCAGGAGGGTGCCGGTGAGCTCGGGGGTGACCAGCTCGGCGTCCTCCCCCTCGCCGAGGACGAAGAACAGGTTCATCCCGCCCATCTCCTCGACATAGCGCTTCTCCACCGCGTCGAGCCAGACGACCTGGTCGCAGCCGGCGTCGATCGCCTGCTCCTGCGCCAGCAGGCTGGCCGCGTAGTTGCCGGCGCACTTGACGTCGCCGGTGCCACCGGGCGCGGCGCGGATGTAGTCCTCCGACAGGTAGACCGACACCGGGTGCACCCCGCGCGGGAAGTACGCCCCGGCCGGGCTGGCGATGACCAGGAACAGGTACTCGTGCGCCGGGCGGACGCCGAGGAACGGCTCGGTCGCCAGCTGGTAGGGGCGCACGTAGAGGGTCTGGTCGGGGCCGGTGGGCACCCAGTCGCGGTCGGCGTCGACGAGGGCGTCGACCGCGGTGAGGAACGCCTCCTCCGGCACCGGCGGCATCGCCAGGCGGCGCGCCCCGCGGGCGAAGCGCGCGGCGTTGGCCTCGGGCCGGAAGGTGGCCACGCTGCCGTCGGGCTGCGCGTAGGCCTTGAGCCCCTCGAAGATCGACTGCGCGTAGTGCAGGGCCGCGGTCGCCGGGTCCATCTGCAGCGGGGCGTACCCGGTGAGCCGGGCGTCGTGCCAGCCCTCGCCCTGGCGCCAGCGCGCCACGAACATCGAGTCGGTGAAGTACCGGCCGAAGCCGGGGTCGGCCAGCAGCCCCTCCCGCTCGGCCGCGGGGCGCCGCCGCACGTCCTCCACGACCACCGGCACGCCCTCGGAGAAGACCCGGGGCGTGGTCCGGCTGTCGGCGAGCGTGTCGGTCATGGTCCCACCTCGCGGTGCGCAGGGGTCAACGGACGGCGTCCGGCTGCGCCGGACCCGCCCCGCCACAGTAGTCCCGCCGCCGAGCGCGGCCGACGACGCCCGCCGCCGGCCGCGCCGCGCTCAGACCTGGTTCTCCTGGTTGGCCCGGGGCCCGGCCGACTCCAGGACCTCGTAGCTCCACAGGTGGGAGGAGTTGGCGGCCGCGGGGGCGAGGGTGTCGCCGCCGCCGTCGTGGGCCCGGTCGAAGTCCTGGCTGGACTGCCAGGCCTCGTAGGCCTCCTGGGTGCTCCAGCGGGTGTAGACCAGGTACTGGTCGGTGCCCTCCACGGGCCGCAGCAACTCGAACCACTCGAAGCCGGGGGTGCTCTCGACCGCACCGGCCCGTCCCCGGAAACGCTCCTCGAAACGGGCCTGCCGCTCCGGCGGCACGGTGATCGCGTTGATCTTCACGACGCTCATGGCCCTCCCCTTCCCGGCGCGGCGGACGATCAATCGCGCATGCTGGCGCCGTGGACCTGCCGCGCACGACCGACCTCGGTTTCGCCCGCCTCGACCCCGACCGCGCGGCCCGCACCGGCACCCCGGAGGTCGTGTACGCGGCGGGCAAGACCCCCGAGCAGACGGTGACCTGCCTGGCGGGGCTCCTGGCCGACGCCCCCCTGGCGTGGGCCACGCGAGTGGACGAGGCCACCCGGGCCGCCGTCCTCGACCGCTGGCCCGGCGCCGTGGTCGACGAGGAGGCCCGGTGCGTCGCCGTCGGGGAGCTCCCCCGGCCGCAGGGCCGGGTCCTGGTGCTGACGGCGGGGACGTCGGACGGTCCCGTGGCCGCCGAGGTGGCGTTCACCCTGGCCGCGTGCGGCGTGGGCTGCCGCCGGGTGGACGACGTCGGCGTGGCCGGGGTGCACCGGGTGCTCGCCGTCGCCCCCGACCTCGCCGCGGCCGACGCGGTGGTCGTCGTCGCGGGGATGGACGGCGCGCTGCCCAGCGTGGTGGCGGGCCTGACCGACCGGCTGGTGGTCGCGGTGCCGACGTCGGTGGGCTACGGCGCGGCGTTCGAGGGCCTGGCCGCGCTGCTCACCATGCTGACCGCCTGCGCGCCCGGGGTCCTGGTGGTCAACATCGACAACGGCTTCGGCGCGGGGGTGGCCGCGGCGCGGATCGTCCGCTCCGCTCAGCGGTAGCGGACCGGGTCGGGCAGCAGCTCGTTCATCGACCCGGACCGGAAGCCGCGCGGGTCGACCTCCACCCGGTCGAAGCCGGGAACCGCGCCGAGCAGGTCCGGGCGGGCGGCGAGGGCGGGGACGACGGCGGCGTCCACCTCGATCCGCGCGACGTCGTCCCCCATGTCGCGCACCCGCAGGTCGCGGACGGCCACGCCGGCGGCGGCCATCGCCGCGCGCAGCGCCGCCTCGGCCGCCTCGACCCGGGCCAGCCGCTCGGCCGACACGGGCACGCCGTAGGCGATGCGGCTGGCCAGGCAGGCGGCGGCGGGCTTGTCGGCCAGCGGCAGCTCCCACCGCCGGGCGGCGGCCCGGACGTCGTCCTTGGTCATCCCGGCCCGGGCCAGGGGCGCCCACGCCCCCCGCTCGGCGGCGGCGCGGATCCCGGGGCGGAAGCCGGCCCGCAGGTCGTCGGCGTTGGTGCCGGTCACGACGTCGGCGATCCCGAGGCGCCGGCCCAGCGGCACGAGGACGTCGACCAGCTCGGTCTTGCAGAAGGCGCAGCGGTCCCCGGCGTTGGCCACGTAGCCCGGCCGCGACAGCTCGTCGGTGCGCGGCAGCTCGTGCCGCACCCCCAGCGAGGCGGCGAAGTCGGCGGCGGCGGCGCGCTCGGCCGCCGGGAGGCTGGGTGAGACGGCGGTGGCGGCCACCACCCGGCCGGGCCCCAGCGCCCGCACCGCGGCGGCCAGCAGGGTGCCGGAGTCGACCCCACCGGAGAAGGCGACCAGCACCCCGGGCAGGCGGCCGAGCAGCGCGTCCAGCGTGGCCAGGCGGTCGTCGAGCACGCCTGCAGGCTAGGCGCTCAGCCGGCGGGGGAAGCCGACCGCGACCCGGGCGGTGGACCCGGCGTCCTCGACCAGGGCGACCAGCCGGCCGGCGCCGTCCACCGCGGCGTGCAGACCGGCGGCACCGGTGGCCGGGATCCGCTGCCCGTGGCCGAGGGCGCGGGCCTCGTCGTCGGTCACTCCCCGCTCGGGGAAGACCAGCCGGGCGGCGTCGGTCAGGCCGAGCACGCCCGCACCGCCGCCGGCGGTCAGCGCCGCGGCGGCCTCCTCCACGGGTGCCGCCCGCTCCAGGGCGAACGGCCCGGAGGCGGTGCGGCGCAGCGCGGTGAGGTGGCCGCCGACGCCGAGGGCCGCGCCGGCGTCGCGGGCGATGGCGCGGACGTAGGTGCCCGCGGTGCAGCCGACGGTGACGTCGACGTCGACGAGGTCGGGCGTGGGCCGGGCGATCCGGTGCACCTCGAGCCGGTGGACGGTGACCGCCCGCGGCTCGAGCACCACCTCCTCGCCGGCCCGGACCCGGTCGTAGGAGCGCCGGCCGGCGACCTTGACCGCGCTCACCGACGAGGGCACCTGCAGCAGCGGGCCGGTCTGGGCGGCCAGGGCGGCGGCGACCGCGGCGTCGTCGAGGTGCGCGGCCGACGTCGTCGTCAGGACCTCGCCCTCGCGGTCGTCGGTCACCGTGGCCTGGCCGAGCCGGAGGGTCGCCTCGTAGGTCTTGTCGTGCCCACCGACGTGGCCGAGCAGCCGGGTGGCCGCGCCGACCCCGAGGACGAGCAGGCCGGTGGCCATCGGGTCCAGCGTGCCGGCGTGGCCGACCCGGCGGACCGACAGCACGCGGCGGGCCCGCGCGACCACGTCGTGGGAGGTCAGGCCGCCGGGTTTGTCGACCAGCAGCAGGCCGGGCGGGACGTCGGCGTCCGGGCGTCGGGGACTCACCCGCCCACTCCAACAGACACCCACCGGTCGCCCGACACCCGGACCACCACGGCGACCAGGCGCAGGGCGATGAACAGGGTGAGGCCGGCCCACACCCCGGCCACTCCCCAGCCCAGCGGAACGGCGAGCAGCGACAGCGGCACGAACCCGACGAGCACCGAGCCGACGGTGACCGTGCGCAGGTACCCGACGTCACCGGCGCCCATGAGCACGCCGTCGAGGGCGAACACGACACCGGCCAGCGGCTGCATGCCGGCGAGGAACCACCAGGCGAGGCCGGCCTGGGCCACCACGGCGGGGTCGTCGGTGAACAGCGGCGGGACCACGGGGCGCAGCGCCAGCAGCAGCGCCGCGACGAGAACGCCGGTGCCCAGCCCCCACCGCGCCACCCGGCGGGCAGTGGCCCGGGCGTCGTCCGGGCGGCCGCCCCCGAGCGCCTGGCCGACCAGCGTCTGCGCGGCGATGGCGTAGGCGTCGAGCACCAGGGCGAGGAAGAAGAACAGCTGGATGGCGACCTGGTGGGCGCCGAGCTCGGCGGTGCCGGCGCGGGCCACCACGCCGGTGGCGACGAGGAAGGACACCTGGAGGACCGCCGACCGCACCAGCAGGTCGCGGCCGATGACCAGCTGCACCCGCAGCGCGGCCGGCCGCGGGCGCCACGCTCCGCCCTCGCGCAGGAGCGCACGGAGGAACAGCGCCGCGGACACCGCCTGACCGGCGACGTTGGCGACCGCGGAGCCGGGCAGGCCCCATCCCACGGCGTGCACCAGCAGCGGGCACAGCACCAGGCTGACCAGGCTGCCGGCCAGGACGTAGCGCATCGGCCGGCGCAGCTCCTGCACGCCGCGCAGCCAGCCGTTGCCCGCCAGCGACACCAGCAGCAGCGGCGCGCCCAGGCTCGCGACGCGCAGCCAGGTCTCCCCGGCGGCCGCCACCGGCCCGGCGCCGCCGGCCAGCAGGCGGGTCAGCGGGCCGGCCAGCAGCTGGAACCCGGCCAGCACCGCCAGGCCGAGGGCGAGGGCGAGCCAGGTGGCCTGGACCCCCTCGGCGACGGCCCCGGCCCGGTCCCCGGCGCCCGCCCGGCGGGCGGCGCGGGCGGTGGTGCCGTAGGCCAGGAAGTTGAGCAGCGCGGCCGCCCAGGCCAGCAGCCCGCCACCCACCGCGAGGCCGCCCAGCGCCACCGTGCCCAGGTTGCCGACGACGGCCGTGTCGACCAGCAGGTACAGCGGCTCGGCGGCCAGCACCACGAGCGCCGGCGCCGCCAGGGCGGGGATGGACGGCGCGCGGGTCACCCCTCGGTCGACAACCCGGCTCTGAGCGCGGCCACGGTGCCCTCGCGGTCCGCGGTGGAGGTGTAGCCGGCCGCGGCCCGGTGGCCGCCGCCGCCGAGGGCGACGGCGACCCGGGCGACGTCGGTGGCGCCGCGCGAGCGCAGCGACACCGACCACGACCCGTCGTCCTGGCCCTTGAGCACGCAGGCGACGTCGGCCTCCTGGGTGGAGCGGACGACGTCGACCAGCGCCTCGAGCTGCTCACCGGGCAGGCCGTGCTCGGCGGCCTCGGCGGTGCTCGACCAGGTCCAGACCAGCCCGGCGCCGACGTCGGGCTCCAGCACGGCGCGGCCGGCGACGACCGACAGCAGGCCCAGCCAGCCGAACGGCGCTGTGTCGAACAGCCGCCGGCTGATCTCCGCGTGGTCGATGCCGGTGGCCAGCAGCCGGGCGGCCAGCTCGTGGGTGTCGGGGCGGGTGTTGCCGAACCGGAAGGACCCGGTGTCGGCGGCCAGCCCCGCGTACAGGCAGGTGGCCAGCCGCTGGTCGAGGACGACGCCGAGCCCGTCGAGCAGGTCGGCGACCAGCGCCACGGTGGCCGGCGCACCGGGGTCGACCGCGCGCACGTCGCCGAAGCCGGGGTTGCTCGCGTGGTGGTCCAGGACGACGGAGGTGCCCGCACGGTCCAGCAGGACCGCGAGCTCCCCGAGCCGGCCGGGCGAGGCGGCGTCCAGGCTCACGAAGACGTCCGGGGACCCGGGCACGGCCGCCGACGGCACCAGGCCCTCGGCGCCGGGCAGCCAGGCCAGCGACGCGGGCAGGACGAAGGGGTCGGGGAAGGTGGCGAGCACCCGGGCGCCGCGGCGGCGCAGCCCCTCGGCCAGCGCGAGGGTGCTGCCCAGGGCGTCCGCGTCGGGCTGGACGTGCCCGGACAGGACCACGGTGGCGTGGGCGGTGGCCGCCTCGACCAGGACGGCGGCGGCCCGGTCGGTCAGCTCGGTGCCCCGCGGGAGCGAGACCGTCACGCGCTCGGGCCGGGGTCGGCGACCGGCGGGGCGTTCTGCTCCTCCTGCACGTCGCCACCGCCCACCGGGTAGCCGATCCCGTCGTCGGGCTCGTCGGAGGTGATGCTGGGGGCGTCGCCGATCTCGCCGTACTTGCCGCCCTGGGTGGGGTCGCCGGTGTCGGGCACCGGCTTGCCACCGAGCTCGGAGTGGCCCTGGCCCTCGTCGGACAGGTGCGGATCCGGGTCGTTCTCGCTCACGAGGCACTCCTGGTCGAGGTGGGGACGTCGGCACCGTCATCGGCGGTCTCGACGTCGTCGTCCTCGGCCGGGTGCCGGTACGGGTCGGGCTCGCCGGCGTAGTCCGCACCCTCGCGGATGCGGGCCAGCTCGGCGTCGGCGTGCCGGACCCGCTCCAGCGCGGCGTCCAGCTCGCGCGCGGTGTCGGGCACGTGGTCGGCGACGAAGGTCAGCGTCGGGACGAACTTGATGCCGGTCTGCCGGCCCACCGTGGAGCGCAGCACGCCGGTCGCCGACGACAGCGCCCGGGCGGAGTCCTCGACCTGGGTGGCGTCGCCGTACACGGTGTAGAAGACCGTCGCCTCGCGCAGGTCGCCCGTGACCCGCGCGTCGGTGACCGTGACCATGCCGAGCCGGGGGTCCTTGATCTGCGTCTCGATCGCGGCGGAGACGATCTGACGGATGCGCACCGCCAGCTTGCGGGCGCGGGCCGGGTCGGCCATTCCGGACCTCCAGGGATCAGGCGCCCCGGAAGGCCGGGGCGCGGGTGGGACACGGGCGCGGGGAGCCTCCCTGCGGAGGCCCACCGCGAGCAGTGCGGAGGAGGGACGTCCTCCCTCAGTCGGTGTCGGAGAACAACTGCCGGTGCGTCGACAGCAGCGTCACCTCCGGCCGCTCGGCCAGCAACCGCTCGCACGCGTCGAGCACGTCGGTCACCTGTCCGGCGTCCGCAGCGACCGTGGCCACCCCGACCTGCACGCGCCGGTGCAGGTCCTGGTCACCGACCTCGGCGGCGGCCACGGCGAACCGCCGCCGCAGCTCGGCCACGATCGGCCGGACGACGGCGCGCTTGCCCTTGAGCGAGTGGACGTCGCCCAGCAGCAGGTCGGCGGTCAGCGACCCGGTGAACACCGGCTCTCCCCCGTCCTGGTGGTGACGCGCCGGACCGCCCGCCCCGCCCCGAGGGGGCGGGGCGGACGGACGGCCCTGCTACGGCCCCGTCCCGAGGCTCACGCCGAGCGTGCGAGGCGTGAGGAGGACGGGGTCCTTCCTCAGTCGCGCGGCTTCTCTCGCATCTCGAAGGTCTCGATCACGTCGTCGACCTTGATGTCGTTGAACGACCCCAGGCCGATACCGCACTCGTAGCCCTCGCGGACCTCGGTCGCGTCGTCCTTGAACCGGCGGAGGGACTCCACCGTCAGGTTGTCGGCGACCACGGCACCGTCGCGGATGAGCCGGGCCTTCGAGTTCCGGACGATCGTGCCGCTGCGGACCAGCGAACCGGCGACGTTGCCGATCCTCGGCACTCGGAAGACCTCGCGGACCTCCGCCGTGCCGAGCTGGACCTCCTCGAACTCGGGCTTGAGCATGCCCTTGAGGGCGGCCTCGATCTCGTCGATGGCCTGGTAGATGACCGTGTAGTACCGGACGTCCACACCCTCGCGGTTGGCGAGCTCGGTGGCCTGACCCTCGGCCCGGACGTTGAAGCCCAGGACGATGACGTCGTCGGCCAGCGCCAGGTCGATGTCGCTCTTGGTGATGCCACCGACGCCGCGGTGGATGACCCGCAGCGAGATGTCGTCGCTCACCTCGATCTTCATCAGCGCCTCTTCGAGCGCCTCGACGGTGCCCGAGTTGTCACCCTTGATGATCAGGTTGAGCTGACGCGTCTCCTTGAGCGCGGCGTCGAGGTCCTCGAGGCTGATCCGCTTGCGCATCGAGGCGTTCTGCGCGTTGCGGATGCGGGCCTGGCGGCGGTCGGCGATCTGCCGGGCCACCCGGTCCTCCTCGACCACGAGGAAGGTGTCACCGGCACGGGGCACCGAGGTGAGGCCCACGACCTGCACGGGGCGGGCCGGCAGGGCCTCCTTCAGCTTGTTCCCGTGCTCGTCGAGCAGCGACCGGACGCGGCCGTAGGCGTCGCCGGCCACGATCGAGTCGCCCTGACGCAGCGTGCCGCGCTGGACCAGCACCGTGGCGACGGGGCCACGGCCCTTGTCCAGCTTGCCCTCGATGACCACACCCTGCGGGTCCTGCTCGGTGTTCGCGCGCAGGTCCAACGAGGCGTCCGCGGTCAGCAGGATCGCCGTGAGCAGGTCCTCGAGGCCCTGACGGGTGGTCGCGGAGACGTCGACGAACATCGTGTCGCCGCCGTACTCCTCGGCCACCAGCCCGTACTCGGTGAGCTGCTGGCGGATCTTGGCGGGGTTGGCCCCCTCCTTGTCGATCTTGTTCACCGCGACCACGATCGGCACCTCGGCCGCCTGCGCGTGGTTGAGCGCCTCGACCGTCTGCGGCATGACGCCGTCGTCGGCCGCGACGACCAGGACGACGATGTCGGTGACCTTCGCGCCACGGGCACGCATCGCGGTGAACGACTCGTGACCCGGGGTGTCGATGAAGGTGACCGGACGCTCGTTGCCCTCCAGCTCGGTGACGATCTGGTAGGCGCCGATGTGCTGGGTGATGCCGCCGGCCTCGCGCGCCACCACGTTGGTGTTGCGCAGGGCGTCGAGCAGCTTGGTCTTCCCGTGGTCGACGTGACCCATGACGGTCACGACCGGCGGACGGATGTCCCAGTCGCCCTCTTCGCCCTCCTCGTCACCGAAGGTGAGGTCGAAGTCCTCGAGCAGCTCGCGGTCCTCGTCCTCCGGGCTGACGACCTGGATGATCCAGCCGATCTCGGCGCCGAGCAGCTGCAGCGTCTCGTCGTTCACCGACTGCGTGGCGGTCACCATCTCGCCCAGGTGGAACAGGGCGGTGACCAGCGCCGCCGGCTGCGCGTTGATGCGCTCGGCGAGGTCGGTCAGCGAGGCACCGCGCGGGAGGCGCACGGTCTGACCGTTGCCGCGGGGCAGCTGGACGCCGCCCATGCTGGGCGCCGCCATGGAGTCGAACTCCTGACGCCGCTGCTTCTTGCTCTTGCGGCCGCGGACCGGGCCACGTCCGCCGGGACGACCGAAGGCACCCGCGGTGCCGGCACCGGAGCCACCACGGCCACGACCGCGGCCACCGCCGCCGCCTGCGCGGAAGCCACCGCCGGCCGGAGCGCCGGCACCGCCGCCGCCACCGGCACCGCCGCCACCGCCGGGACGGAAGCCGCCGCCGCCACCGCCGGGGGCGCCGCCGGGACGACCGCGACCTGCGCCGCCGGGTCCGCCGCCGCCGGGACGGCCGGCACCGGCCGGCCGGCCGGGCATCATGCCGGGGCTCGGACGCTGCGGCATCATGCCCGGGTTCGGGCGCGGGCCACCGGGACCGGCCGCCGGGCGCGGGCCACCCGCACCGGGAGCCGGGCGCGGACCACCCGCACCGGGAGCCGGGCGGGGACCGCCGGGACCGAGCCGGGGGGGGCCCGCCGGGACCCGGACGCGGACCGGCACCGGGACGGGGCCCACCGGGACCGGCGGCCGCCGGCCGGGGACCGGGCGCACCGGGTCCAGGACGCGGAGCGCCACCGGCCGGCGCCGGACGCGGCGCACTGCTGAAGGGGTTGTTGCCCGGCCGCGGGGCCGGACGGGGACCGGGCCGCGGACCACCGGCGCCGGGGCGCGGGGCGCCGGGCGCCGACCCACCGGCCGCAGCCGGACGGGGTGCGGCCGGACCGGGCCGCGGACCGCTGGGCGCGGCGGACGGCTGCTGCGTCGGCGCACCGGCCGCGGGAGCGGCACTGGCCGCCGGCGCGACAGGAGCCGCCGGAGCAGCAGGAGCCGCCGGAGCAGCAGGAGCGGCGGGCGCCGCCGGGGCCTGGGGAGCCGGTGCCGTCGACCGCGGGCCGGGCATCGGAGCACCCGGACGGGCAGCCGCCGGACGGGGTCCGGGCGTGGGACCACCCGGGGCGCGGGTCGCCGGCGCCTGCGGTGCAGGTGCCGGGGCCTGCGGAGCCCGGGCCGGGCTCTGCGCGACCGGAGCCGCCGGGGCGGCGGGTGCGCTGGGACGGGCGGCCGGAGCCGCCGTGGTGCCGCCGTTGGCGGCGCCGAGGGCCTCGCGGAGCCGACGGGCCACGGGGGCCTCGACGGTGGAGGACGCGGACTTCACGAACTCGCCCTGCTCCTTGAGCGTGGCGAGCACGGTCTTGCTGTCGACACCGAACTCCTTGGCGAGTTCGTGTACGCGGGCTTTGCCTGGCACGGATCTCCTCTTGGTGAGGCCGGCGGCGGGCCCGCTCGACCTCGTGGTTAGTCCTGCATGGTCATCGTGGGGACTTCACGGCTTGCTCATCCGACGACGTCCTGCCCTCGACTGCGGACCGGCCGGTTGCCGGTCCGTCGGTGTTGCTGCGGTCTGTCGTTCGATTCCGGTCGCCCGCCTCCGCTCCCGCGCCCGGGGGCGCCGCAGACGGCGCACCGAGGACGTGGACCCGGAGCGGACCGGCCTCGACCGGGGAGCTGCTGCGCAGCGCCCGGACGAAGGCCCGGCGTCGCTCCGCTGCGTGCAGGCACTCCGGGGTGGGGTGCAGCGAGGCCCCCCGACCGGGGAGCCTCCGTCGCGGATCGGGGACCAGGGCCCCGCTCCGGACGACGACACGCAGCAGATCGGTGACCGGAGCGCGTTTCCGGCAGCCCACACAGGTGCGCACCGGGATCGACGTTTCGGCCACCCTGCACTCTAGCGCGCGGCGGGCCCCCGGTGTTCCGCACTCCTGGGGTTCCCCACCCGGCCGGGACGTGATCCTGCACCCGGTGCCCCCGGGCGGCCGCCGGATCCGCCCGCGCGGACCGCCGGTGCCCCGGAGCGCAGCGGTGCCCGCCCCACCCCGGGGGACGGCGTCGCGTCGTCGGGCTGGGCGTCGCTGCGGATGTCGATCCGGCACCCGGTGAGCCGGGCGGCCAGCCGCGCGTTCTGCCCCTCCTTCCCGATCGCCAGCGACAGCTGGTAGTCGGGGACGACGACCCGCACCGCCTTGGCCTGGGGGTCGACCACCCGCGCGCTGCTCACGCGGGCCGGGCTGAGCGCCGAGGCGACGAAGGTCGCGGGGTCGTCGGACCAGTCGACGATGTCGATCTTCTCGCCGTGCAACTCGCTCATGACGTTGCGCACCCGCTGCCCCATCGGGCCGATGCAGGCGCCCTTGGCGTTGAGCCCGGGCACCTTGGTGCGGACGGCGATCTTCGAGCGGTGCCCCGCCTCGCGGGCCACCGCGACGATCTCGACACTGCCGTCGGCGATCTCGGGGACCTCGAGGGCGAACAGCTTCCGGACCAGGTTCGGGTGGGTGCGGGACACGGTGACCTGCGGCCCCCGGAAGGTCCGCGCCACCGACACCACGTAGGCCTTCAGCCGGCTGCCGTGGGGGTAGCTCTCCCCCGGCACCTGCTCGGCCGGCGGCAGCACGGCCTCCACCTTGCCGATGTCGATGAGGACGGTGCCCTGCACGTTGCGGCGGTCGTGCGCCTGCACGATGCCGCTGATGATGTCGCCCTCCTTGCCGGCGTACTCCCCGAAGGTCTGCTCGTGCTCGGCGTCGCGCAGCCGCTGGACGATGACCTGCTTGGCGGTGCTGGCCGCGATGCGGCCGAAGTCGGAGGGGGTGTCGTCCCACTCGCGGACGACCTCACCGTCGGGCCCGAGCTCCTGCGCCAGCACGGCGACCTCGCCGCTCTTGCGGTCCACGTGCACGCGCACGTGCTTGGCCGCGCCGTCGGCGTGCCGGTAGGCGGTCACCAGTGCCGACTCGATCGCCTCGATGACCGTGTCGGCCGGGATGCCCTTCTCCCGCTCGACCGCCTTGAGGGCGGTCACGTCGATGTTCACTGTCCTCCTCCGTCGTCGTCGTCCGCGGGATCGGCCGGCTCGTCGGCCGCCGCCGGGTCGGGCCGGCCGAACTCCACCTGGACCCGGCCGGCGCCGAGCTCGGCCCAGGGCACCTGCCGCCGGGTCGGTGGCCGCTTCTTCGCCCCCGGCTTGCCCTGGGCCTCGACCGCGAGGGTGACCCCGCTGCCGTCGACCTCCAGGACCCGGGCGGTCACCGCCTCGACGTCCCCCGGCGGGCCGACCGGGACGGCCACCAGCCGGCCGGTGTTGCGCCGCCAGTGCCGCGGCTCGGTCAGCGGCCGGTCCACGCCGGGGCTGGTGACCTCCAGGACGTACGGGGCCCGGCCCAGGTCGCCGTCGTTGGCGTCCAGCGCCGCCGAGACCGCGCGGCTCACCTCGGCGATGTCGTCCAGGGTGACGCCGGTGTCGCGGTCGACGACCACGCGGACGACGCTGCGGCGTCCGGCCGGGGTGACGACGAGCTCCTCGAGGTCGTACCCGGCGGCGTCGACGACCGGCGCGATCCAGCCGGCCAGCCGGGTGGCGACGGGGTCGGTGCGGGGTGCGGCGGCCACGGCTCACTCTCCTTGCTCGGTCGGCGCGCGTGCGCTGCGGGGCGGGACGGGGCGCTCGGCCCGGGATCCCGGGACCCCCTGGGGACGACGGCGGACGCACCGTCGGCCCGCGACCCGGATGGGCTCAGGCTACCGCCCGTTTCCGGGGCCCGAGACCCGGAGCCGTGGGGGACCCGCCCGCCCCGTGCTCCCGGCCGCGTGGGGCCGGGGCTGAGAAGATGGCGGGTGATGCCCCCCTCCCCCGTGCCCTTCTCGCGGCGCGCCCTGCTCGCCGCCTCCGCCGGGTTGGCCCTGGCCGTGGCGGGCTGTACCGCCGACCCCGGCGGCGCGCCCGCGGTCACCACCGAGGAGGCCGACCGGCTGGCCGGTCAGGTGGCGGCGCAGGAGGCGGTGGTCGCCGCCTACGCGGCGGCCGCGGCCGCCGATCCCGCCCTCGGCGCGGCGGTGGCGGAGCTGGCCCGCCAGGCCGACGACCAGCTGGCGGCGCTCCGGGCCGCGGCGCCGTCGTCGTCCTCGTCGTCGGCCGCGCCCTCCAGCCCGCCGGGCGGACCGCCGGCCGGCGGCGACGTGCGGGGGTGGCTGCGCGACCAGGTGTCCGCCGCCGCCGGCTCGCACGCCGGGGCGTGCGCGGAGCAGGCCGGGGCCCGGGCGGCACTGCTGGGCTCGGTCGCCGCCGGGCTGCGCGGACACGAGGCGGTGCTGGCGTGAGCGCCCGGCCGGGAGGAGCGTCCCGTGGCTGACGACGGCAGCACCCTCGACGAGGGCACCGAGACCGCCGCCCTGCAGGAGGCGCTGGCGGCCGAGCACGCCGCCGTCTGGGGCTACGGGACCGTGGGGGCGGCGCTCGCCGCCGAGGCCCGCCCGCCCGCGGTGGCGGCGGAGAACGCGCACCGCGACGTCCGCGACCGCGTCGCCGCCCTCCTCGAGGACCGCGGCGCCGAGCCGGTCCCGGCCGAGGGCGGGTACACGCTGCCGTTCCCGGTCCTCTCCCCCGCCGACGCGGCGGCGATGGCGGTGCTCCTCGAGGACGGCGTGGCGGCGGCGTGGGTGCGCGTCCTGGACCAGGCCGCACAGGCCGTCGTCCGGGAGCTGGCCGCCGGCGTGCTCGCGGCCGCGGAGGTGCGCGCGGTCGGCTGGCGCACGGCGGCGGGGCAGACGCCGGCCACCACCGCGTTCCCCGGCCTCCCGGAGGGCTGAGCGCAGGGTCGCCGGACCCTGGCCGCGGTCGCCGGCGCGGGAGCAGACTCCCCGCCGCCGGAGCACCCCGCACCGGCGTCCCGGCCTCCCCGGAGGACCCCATGAGCACGACCGCTCCCCCGAACCGACCCCAGGTGAGCCTGCCGGGTCAGGTGCACACGGCCGAGGGGCCGCTGGACATGAGCGGCATGTACGTCATGCACCACGCGTTCCGCCGCGACCTGGACGCCTTCTGCGCGGCCGCGGAACGGACCCCGCTGGAGGACGCCGCCACGTGGCGGGCGCTGGCCGGCCGCTGGGAGCGGTTCGCCACGATGCTGCACCACCACCACGCCGTCGAGGACGCCAGCATCTGGCCGGCGCTGAGCGAGCGGGTGCGGGCGGTCGAGGGCGCCCCCGCCACGCTGGAGGCGATGCACGCCGAGCACGCGACGATCGACCCGGTCCTGGCCCGCTGCGCCGAACTGTTCGACGCCATGTCCACGGCGCCGGACGCGGCGACGCGGGAGGCGCTGGCCGAGCAGCTCACCGCGACCCGGGACCTGCTCATCCGCCACCTCGCGCACGAGGAGACCGAGGCGCTGCCGCTGGCCCAGCGCCACCTCCCGCTCTCCGACTGGGCGGCGTCGGAGAAGGCGGCCCAGCGCAGCTACGGCCTCCGCGACACGGGCTTCCTCGTCCCCTGGGCGGCCGAGGGGCTCAGCCAGGAGGCCCTCGACCGCGCGTTCGCGACGGTCGGGCCGACGTTCCGCCTGGCCTACCGCCTCACCCGCGGCCGGTTCGCCCGGCGCGAGGCAGCGGCCTTCCGCTACGTCTGACGAAGGACCCCCTGCCCCCCACCACTCGCAGGCTCGCGGCGGGACCCCGCAGGGGGCCAGAGGCCGAGGCGGGACCCCGCAGGGGGCCAGAGGCCGAGGCGGGACCCCCTGCCCCCCACCACTCGCAGGCTCGCGGCGGGACCCCGCAGGGGGCCGACCGAGAGGCGACTACCCGAGGCCGCCGAGGAAGGCGTCGGTCACCCCCACGGCCAGGCTGCTGGACTGCCCGCCCTCCACGAGGACGGCGAAGGCCAGGTCGCCCTGGGCCCCGCCGAGCCGGTAGCCCATGAACCAGCCGTGGGCGTCCGGCGGGGTGTTGCTGCCGAACTCGGCGGTGCCGGTCTTGCCGAACACCTCGCCGCGGTCGGCGAGCGCGGTGGCCGTCCCCGACAGCACCACCTCGCGCATCATCGGCCGCAGCGCGTCCAGCACCGCCGGGTCCGGGCCGGTCGGGGCCGGGCCGGCCGGCTCGCCGCCCACCACCTCGACGGGCACGACCGGGGTGCCGCCGGCGACCCCGGCGGCGACGAGGGCCATCTGCGCAGGGCTCATCAGCACCTGGCCCTGCCCGATGGCGTTGGCGGCCTTCGTCGTCCCGGTGCTGTCGGCCGGGACGCTGCCGCTGAAGACGTCGACCGGCAGCTGCCAGTCAGTGCCCACCCCGTAGGAGGCGGCCGCGCCGGCCAGGGCGTCGTCGGGGAGCTGCAGCGACTGCTGCATGAAGGTGGTGTTGCACGACTGCGCGAAGGCCTCGGTGAAGGGGACGGTGCCGAGGTCGAACTGGTCCTGGTTCTCGAACTCGCGGCCGTCGACGACGAAGGTGCCCGGGCAGGCCACCGGCGACTGCGGGGTGAGCGTCCCGGTCGCCAGCAGCGCCGTGGCGGTGATGGTCTTCATGCTCGAGCCGGGCGGGTACTGACCGCCGAGGGCGTTGCCCGCGGCCGCCGCCTCGTTGGAGGCGACGGCGACGATCTCGCCGGTGCGCGGGCGGACGACGACCAGGTGCGTGGGCAGCGGCTGGGTGCCGACGGCGGCGTCGGCGGCGTTCTGGACCGCCGGCACCAGCGGGGTCTGCACCGGCTCACCCGGCACCGGCTGGACCGCGCCGACCTCGCGGCCGGCGTCCCCGGTGCCCTCGTCGCTGCTGACGACCGTGACGGTGACCCCCGGCGTGCCGGTCAGCCGGTCCTGCAGGGCGCGCTGCAGGCCGGAGAGCCCCAGCTGGTCGCCCGCGGCGTAGCGCGGCCCCTCCTCCTCGCCGGTGGTCTCCTCGAGCACCTCGGCGGTCGCCGGGCCGACCCGGCCCAGCAGGGCCGAGGCGAACCGGGACGTCGGGGCCAGCAGCCGCGTCTCGGTCGGGAACACCGCGCCCGGCAGGTCGAAGACCCGGGCCCGGATCGCCTCGAAGTCCGGCCGGCGCAGCGTGATGACCGGCACGAACTGCCCCGGGGGCGCGGCCTGGACGTCGGCGGTGATCTCCTCGGCGGCGACCCCCGTGGCCGCCGACAGCGCGCCGGCCAGGGCCGGGAGGTCGGTGACCTGGCCGGGGTCGACGCCGACGTTGACGACCTCGGTGGGGGTGAACAGCGGGCGGCCGTCGGCGTCGGTGATCGGAGCCCGCTCCGGCAGCACCCGCTGGACCACCAGGTGCTGGCCCTCGCCGAGCTCGGGGTGCACCAGCGTCGGCTCGGCGACGACGTCCCAGCCCTCCTCGGCCTCGCGCAGCCGGAGGGTGGCCGGGTAGCTCCACTCGGGGGCGGCGGCGAGATCCCAGGTGGCGGTCCAGTCGACGGTGGCGGTGCCGTCCTCGACCGCGACGTCCCCCACGTCCGCGGTCAGGGTCGCGTCCGGCAGGTCGGCGGCCGCCTGGTCGAGCAGCGCGCCGGCCGCGTCGGGGTCGGTGGTGGCCCCGGCCGCGGCCGCGGTGTCCCCGGCCGCCCAGTCCTCGAGGAACGCCTGGGCCGCGGCCCGCACGTCGTCCTCCGGGTTGCCCGAGCAGCCGGCCAGCACCGGCACCGCCAGCAGCACGGCGGTGGTTCCGAGGACCCTCACCCGTCGAGTACGCACGGGGAGACAGCGTTCCAGACGGCAGTGTCGATCCTCGGGAGGCCGGCCCCGTCCAGAGGCTCGCCGCGAGCCTGCGAGCGGTGAGGAGGACGGGGTCCTCTCTCAGAAGAGGACGCTGGCGAACCGCCCGACCTCGGTGAACCCGACCCGGGCGTAGGAGGCCCGCGCGGCGGCGTTGAAGTCGTTGACGTAGAGGCTGACCACCGGCGCGATCGCGGTACGGGCGTACTCGACGACGGCGGCGGTGCCGGCGGTGCCGATGCCGCGTCCGCGGTGGGCCGGGGCCACCCACACGCCCTGGATCTGGCAGGCCGACCGCGACACCGCGCCGATCTCGGCCTTGAACAGCACCTCGCCACGCTCGATCCAGGCCAGGGACTGCCCGGCGCGGACCAGGTCGGCCACCCGGGCGCGGTAGCCGGCGCCGCCGTCCACCCGCAGCGGACTGACGCCGACCTCCTCGGTGAACATGGCCACGGCCGCCGGCAGCAGGACCTCCACCTCCGACGGGCGCACCGGCCGGACGCGGGGCTCGGGGGCCACGGCCGGCGGCCCCTCGATCGCCAGCAGCGGCTGCCGCGGCCGGTGGTCGCGGGCCGGTCCCCAGGACGGCTCCAGCAGCGCCCACAGCGGCTCGACGGTCGCGGCGGGGCCGACGATCGTCGAGCACCGGCGGCCGGCGCGGCGGGCCCGCTCGGCGAAGGCGGCCACCGCGGCGCGCTCGGCCCCGGGAAGGGCGAACGGGATGAGGTTGGCCCCGGCCAGGCAGACGGCCTCCAGCGAGCGGCCGGCGCCGAAGCCCCACAGCGGCGCGCCGAGGGAGGTCGCGGCGGTCCCGGCGGCCTCCACCCGGCCGGCGATGACGCAGGCGGCGACCGGGTCGGTGGCGAGCAGCCGGCGCACGGCCGGCTCGTCCCCCTCGTCGAGGACCCGCGCCGTCGGCGTGCGGAGCACCGGCGCGGTCAGCCGACGGTGACGACGGGCGCCCCCGAGGGGACGCCGGAGTCGGCCTGTTCACCGGCCAGCCGCATGGCCTCCTCGATGAGGGTCTCGACGATCTGCGACTCCGGCACGGTCTTGACCACCTCGCCCTTGACGAAGATCTGGCCCTTGCCGTTGCCCGAGGCCACCCCGAGGTCGGCCTCGCGGGCCTCCCCCGGGCCGTTGACGACGCAGCCCATGACCGCGACCCGCAGCGGCACCTCGAGCCCGTCCAGGCCCGCGGTGACCTCGTCGGCCAGCCGGTAGACGTCGACCTGGGCGCGGCCGCAGGAGGGGCAGCTGACGATCTCCAGGCCGCGCTGCCGCAGGTTCAGCGACTCCAGGATCTGGGTGCCGACCTTGACCTCCTCCACCGGCGGGGCGGAGAGCGAGACGCGGATGGTGTCGCCGATGCCCTGGCTCAGCAGCGCCCCGAAGGCGACCGCGGACTTGATCGTGCCCTGGAAGGCCGGCCCGGCCTCGGTGACGCCCAGGTGCAGCGGGTAGTCGCACTGCGCGGCCAGCAGCTCGTAGGCCCGCACCATGACCACCGGGTCGTTGTGCTTGACCGAGATCTTGATGTCGCGGAACCCGTGCTCCTCGAACAGCGAGCACTCCCACAGCGCCGACTCCACCAGCGCCTCGGGGGTGGCCTTGCCGTACTTGGCCAGCAGCCGCTTGTCGAGCGAGCCGGCGTTCACGCCGATCCGGATGGGGATGCCGGCGTCACCCGCCGCCCGGGCGATCTCGCCGACCTTGTCGTCGAACTTCTTGATGTTGCCGGGGTTGACCCGCACGGCGGCGCAGCCGGCGTCGATGGCGGCGAAGACGTAGCGCGGCTGGAAGTGGATGTCGGCGATCACCGGGATCTGCGACTTCTTGGCGATCGCCGGCAGCGCCTCGGCGTCGTCGGTGTCCGGGACGGCGACGCGCACGATCTGGCAGCCGGCGGCGGTGAGCTCGGCGATCTGCTGCAGCGTGGCGTTGATGTCGGCGGTCTTGGTCGTCGTCATCGACTGCACGCTGACCGGGGAGTCGCTGCCGACGCCGACGCCGCCGACGTCGAGCTGGCGGGTCTTGCGGCGTGGGGCGAGGACGGGCGGGGGCGCAGCGGGCATGCCGAGGCCGACGGGGATCGCCATGACACCCAGTATCGCCCGGTGGGCCCGCCGGTGCCGCAGCCGCGACTGTGACCCTGGCCTGGGGCTTACTGCAGCGTGATCGGGTTGACGATGTCGGCGACGAGCAGGAGGCCCGACAGCACCACGAACAGCCCCGCCACCACGTAGGCCACCGGCATCAGCCGGGCGATGTCGAAGGGGCCCGGGTCGGGGCGCCCGCGCAGCCGGGCCACGACCGAGCGGACCCTCTCGTACAGCGCGCCGGCCACGTGCCCGCCGTCCAGCGGGTAGATCGGCAGCAGGTTGAACAGGAACAGCACGAGGTTGACGCTGGCCAGCAGGCTGAGGAAGAAGCTCAGCTTCTCCATCCCGCTGAACTCCTCGATCGCGAAGACCTCGCCGGAGATCCGGCCGACCCCCACCACGCCGATTGGCCCGTTCTCGTCGCGCTCCTCCCCGAGGAAGGCGGCCCGGAACAGCTGCGGGACCTTCTCCGGGATCTCGATCAGCCGCTCTACCGAGTTGACGACGATCATCCCGAAGTAGCCGGGCAGGTCGCCGATCGACTGCCGGGCCAGCTCGGTCGTCGGGGAGACGCCGAGGTAGCCCGCGGTGGTGGTCTCGTCGCTGCCGGCCTCGACGTAGACGGTGTTCGGGATCGGTGTGACGGTGAGCTGCTGCCGTTGCCCGTCACGCTCGATGGTCAGGTCGACCGGGTTGCCCGGCGAGCTGCGGATCGCCTCCTGCACCGCCGTCCAGCTGTCGTACGCCGTCGGGTCGAGGCCGGCGCCGTCGATGGCCAGGATGGTGTCGCCGGGGCGCAGGCCCGCGGCCGCGGCCGGGCTCTGCTGGGGCAGCGCGCACCCGGCGGCGCCGGCGTCGCACAGCTGCCCGTCGGCCGCGATGGGCACCGCGCAGGGGTCCTCGGCGGTGGCGCTGGCCGCGCCGGCCGGGAGCACGCACGCGGGCACCTGCCCCACCGTGGTGGAGAGGACGTTGGTGCCGATCGCGGTCAGCGTGACCGTGAAGAACAGCACCGCCAGGACCAGGTTGTGAAGGGGTCCCGCGGACATCACGATCACGCGCTGCCACCAGGGCTTGGCGTAGAAGACCCGGCCGGCGTCGCTGGGCAGGACGTCGTTGAGCGCCTGCCCGCGCACCTCGGCGATGAAGCTGCGCATGCGGGTCGCGCGCTTGCTCTCGCCCTCCTCGGCCGGCGGGATCATCCCGACGATCCGGATGTAGCCGCCGAGCGGGATCGCCTTGAGGCCGTACTCGGTCTCGCCCCGGGTCCGCGACCACACGGTCGGGCCGAAGCCGACCATGAACTGGGGCACCCGCATGCCGAACTTCCGGGCCCAGTAGAAGTGCCCGGCCTCGTGGAAACCGATGGAGAACAGCAGCCCGACGGCGAAGGCGACGATCCCCAGGACGGTCAGGAGGAACCCGCTCAGCTCAGCCTCCGGCGATGACGCCCCGGGCGTGCTCCCGGGCCCACTTCTCCGCCGCCAGGACGTCCTCGACGCAGGTGGGGGCGCCGAGGTCCGGCGCGTCGTCGAGGGTACGCGCGACGAGGTCCACGATGCCCCGGAACGGCAGTCGACCCGCCACGAACGCCGCCACCGCCTCCTCGTTGGCCGCGTTGAACACAGCCGGCACCACCCCGCCGGCCTCCCCGGCGGACCGGGCCAGCCGGACGGCGGGGAACGCCTCGGCGTCCAGCGGCGCGAACTCCCAGGTGCTGGCCGTCGACCAGTCCAGCGCGGGCTGGACGTCCGGCAGCCGGTCCGGCCAGGCCAGGGCCAGCGCGATGGGCAGCCGCATGTCCGGCGGGCTGGCCTGGGCGATGGTCGCGCCGTCGGCGAAGGTCACCATCGAGTGCACGATCGACTGCGGGTGCACGACGACGTCGATGTCGGCGTAGGGGACGCCGAACAGCAGGTGGGCCTCGATGAGCTCCAGGCCCTTGTTCACCAGGGTCGCGGAGTTGATGGTGACCACCGTGCCCATCGCCCAGGTCGGGTGGGCCAGCGCCTGCTCGACGGTGACGCCGTCCAGCTCGGCCGCGCTGCGACCGCGGAACGGCCCGCCGCTCGCCGTGAGGACCAGCCGGGCGACCTCGCCGCGGGCGCCGCCGCGCAGGCACTGCGCCAGCGCGGAGTGCTCGGAGTCGACCGGGACCAGCTGGCCGGGCCCCGCCGCGGCGGTGACCAGGTCCCCACCGGCGACGAGGGACTCCTTGTTGGCGAGGGCGACGGTGCGCCCGGCGCGCAGCGCGCTGAGCGTCGGTCCCAGCCCGATCGAGCCGGTGATCCCGTTGAGGACGACGTCGGCCGGGCGGGCGGCGAGCTCCTCGGCGGCGCGGGGCCCGGCGAGGATCTCCGGCAGGCTGTACTCCCCCGTCGCCCAGCCCCGCTGCGAGGCCGCGGCGTAGAAGGCCAGCTGCAGGTCCTGCGCGGCGGTGGCGCGGGCGACCGCGACGGTGCGGACGCCGAGGGTGAGCGCCTGCTCGGCGAGCAGGCCGACGTCCCCGCCGCCGGCCGCCAGCCCGGTGATGCGCAGCCGGTCGGGGTTCTGCTGAGCCACCGCGATCGCCTGCCGGCCGATCGAGCCGGTGGACCCGAGCACGGTCACCTCGCGCCGGTCACTCACGGTGCCCCCCGTTCGCTCCCGCGGCACGCTCCGCTCCTCGGTCGCTGGCGCTCCCTGCGATGCTCACGCGCCTGTCCGCTCACGGCTCCATCCTCCCCGACCCGGCGAGCCGCCCGCCCTCGGGCGGTGGACCGGGCGGGGCCCTGCCAGAATGAGCGGCGTGAGTGAGCAGACCCACCGTGAGCGGATCACCACCGACCACCCGGCGACCGAGCGCGTCAACCAGCCCGGGCGCGAGGAGGCGGTGGTCCGCCACGACGCCCACCCGATCGAGCACGAGCGCCCCGAGGACTGGGGCTGGCACGGCGAGACCGGCCGCGCCGGTCGCATCGCCTCGTGGATCGCGATCATCTTCCTGCTCGCCTACCTGATCGGGAACCACGAGGGCCGCATGGAGGACTACTGGCTCGTCGCCGTCGCGGCGCTCATGATCGCGCTCAAGGTCTACGACTTCTTCCGGCGGAAGAACGCCTGGCGCAGCCAGTGACCCCGACCGGCTGACCCGAGGCCCGCTCCCCTCACGGGGGCGGGCCTCTCGCGTTCGCCGGTCCTCACGCGATGCCCCGCCCATGCCGGGTTGAGGCGTCTGCGCTGGTCACAGCCCCCAAGGCCATAGCAACTCATGCCAGCCAAAGCCGTGATCTTGGGAGTTTCTCGATAGCAAGTAGCGGGGTCCCCGGGCCGATGTATCGGTAGGAATTGCCTATCAGGTCCGGGGAACTCGGGCCGCCGACGAACCGGAGCGCCCCGATGTCTCGCTCGCCCCTCACCCGCGCCGCCGCCGCGACCGGGCTCACCGTCGCCACCATGGCCGCCGGCATCCTCCTCGCGCCGACCGCCCTGGCGGGCACCGAGCTCCCCGCCCTCACGGTCACCCCCGCTCCGGTCAAGGCCGGGGCCACCTTCACCATCTCGGGCACCGGCTGCACCAGCCCCGACGACACCCCGCTGTCGGTCAGCGCCGGCGTCGGCTACGGCGAGATGGGCGACGGGGACACCGTGGACGTCAAGGCGGACGGCTCCTGGTCCGTGACGCTCACCGTCCCCGACGAGCTCCCGAACGGCAGCTACCCCGTGTCGGCCTGGTGCGAGACCTACAGCGACGACATCGAGTACCCCGACGCGACCCTGACGGTCGGGATCGCGGCCGCTGCGCCCGCTGCGCCCGCCGCGCCCGCCGCCCCCTCCACCGCCAGCGTGACCAAGGACGCCAAGGGCGTCGTCACGGTCACCGCCGCTCCCGGCCAGTCGCTGACCCCGACGGCCCCGGTCAAGGTCGGCGAGAAGCAGACCTGGCGGCTCACCGGCTACAAGCCCGGGGAGAAGGTGACCCTGGTGCTGCACTCCACCCCGCGCACGCTGGGCACCTTCACGGCCGACGCGCAGGGCGTCGTCGTCGTGTCCTTCACCGCCCCGAGCGGCGTGGGCGCCGGAGAGCACTCGCTCAAGGTCACCCGCGCCGACGGCACGGTCGTCAGCTACCCGGTCCGCATCGCCGCCGCCTCCGGCGGCTCGGGTGACCAGCTCGCCTACACCGGCGCTGACGTGAGCGTCCCGCTGATCGCCGGCGCGGGCCTCGTCGTGCTCGGCGGTGCCACCGTCTTCGCCTCCCGCCGTCGCAAGGCGACCGCGCAGGTCTGAGCGTGACCCCAGCACACCCGACGGACGCCGGCCAGGACACCCCTGGCCGGCGTCCGTCGCGTTCGCGGTCCGGGGTCCGGCTCGTCCTCGTCGCCACCCTCGTGGCCCTGGCCGTCCTCGGCGCCGGCGCCGCCCTGCTCACTGCCCGCGTCGACCGCCTGGCCCTCGACCTCCACCCCGGTCCCGGGCGCACGTGGCTCCTCGTGGGCCTGGACTCCCGCGCCGAGCTGCCCGCCGGTGCCACGACAGCCGAATTCGGCACACCCGAGCAGGTCCCCGGAGCTCGGGCGGACGTCGTCCTCGTCGTCCACGAGGAGCGGGGCCGGACGAGGACCCTCTCCGTTCCGCGGGACCTGCTCGTGGGGACGACCTGGCACCGCAGCCGGCTCGCCACGTCCTGGCTCGACGACCCGCAGGCCACCGTGGACGCGCTGTGCGACCTCGGCATCCCGACCGACCACGTCGTGACCGTGGACCTGGCCGGCTTCACCGCGGTCGTCGACGCAGCCGGCGGACTGGACCTCGACGTCCCGCAGCCCGTCCGCGACCCCGCCGCCGGACTGGAGCTCCCGCGATCGGGCCCCCAGCACGTCGACGGCCTGACCGCCCTGGCCCTGGTGCGCTCCCGGCACCCCGAGAACCTGGTCGGCGGGCAGTGGGTCCCGGCGCCGGTCGACCCGGACGGGCGAGCGTCGGCGGCCGGGACCGTGCTCACCGCCCTCCTCGGCGCCGTGCGCAGCGACGGCTGGCAACCCGGACGGCTCCACGAGGTCGCGTGGGCCGCGTCAGGAGCGCTGTCGGTCGACCGCGGCACCTCGGTTCCCGACCTGGCGTCGCTCGCCGGCACCGACCTGTCGGGCATCGAGGTGCTGCCGACCGGCGTGGAGGGCACGAGCGGGCTGCGGCGCCCACCCACCGAGGAGACGGCCGCCGCGCTCGCCGACGCCGGCCTCAGCTGCTCCCGCTGACGCTCGTCAGCCGGTCGCGACGCCGATCGCCGACCCGATCGCGTACGTGGCGCCCGCGGCGACCGCACCGAACAGCAGCTGCCGCAGCGCGGCGTACCACCACGGCCGGGGCGTGAAGCGCGACGACAGCGCACCCGCCAGCGCCAGCCCCA
This sequence comes from Geodermatophilus sp. CPCC 206100, assembly GCF_048569675.1. Classification (NCBI taxonomy): domain Bacteria; kingdom Bacillati; phylum Actinomycetota; class Actinomycetes; order Geodermatophilales; family Geodermatophilaceae; genus Geodermatophilus; species Geodermatophilus sp. CPCC 206100. The sequence goes on along the minus strand of NZ_JAQISV010000010.1, from coordinate 87,752 downwards.
CCCCGCCGCAGAGCAGCGCCACCCACAGCAGCGAGAAGCCCAGCAGGTAGGGCAGCAGCGGGATGACCGCGCCCGTGGCGAAGGTGAGGAACGAGGACACCGCCGCCGTCGACGGCGACGGCTTCTCCTCCGGGTTGAGGCCGATCTCGGCCACGACGTGCAGCCGCAGCGCGGTGTCGGGGTCGCGGTGCAGCTGGACGGCGACCTGCCGGGCGAGGTCCTCGTCCACCCCGCGCACCTGCAGCATCTGGACCAGCTCGGCGAGCTCACCGCGCGGGTTGCGCTCCATCTCGCGGCGCTCCTTGGCCACCTCGAGGTCGAGCTGCTCGTTCTGGGTCTTCACCGAGGTGTACTCGCCCAGCGCCATCGAGATCGCGCCGGCGACCAGGCTGGCCGCCCCGGCGAGCACGATCGCCCGCGGTGCCGCTCCGCCGCCGCCCACTCCCGCGACCAGGGCGGTGTTGGTGACCAGCCCGTCCATGGCCCCGAACACGGCGGCCCGCAGCCAGCCACCGGAGACGTCGGCGTGGCTGTGCTCGTGCGCCTCGGCCGCCGGCACGTCGCCGGCGGGGTTCACTCGTCCGCCTCGGCGCCCAGCTCCACCGGCGGCTCGAGGGACGGCGTCGGCACGGCCACGCTGGGGACGCCCAGAAGGACCCCGTCCTCCTCACCCCTCGCACGCTCGGGACGAGCCTCGGGACGGGGCCTCAGGTCGGCGGCGGCCAGCTGACCGCAGGCCCCGTCGATGTCCTGGCCGCGGGTGTCGCGGACCGTCGTCGGCACCCCGGCCGCGCGCAGCCGGGCCACGAACTCGCGCTGCGCCGGCAGGGGGCTGGCGTCCCACGGGCTGCCCGGCGTCGGGTTCAGCGGGATGAGGTTGACGTGCGCGCGGCGCCGGGCGAGCAGCCGGCCGAGCAGGTCGGCCCGCTCGGGCTGGTCGTTCACGTCGCGGATGAGCGCGTACTCCACCGAGTAGCGGCGGCCGGTGCGCTCGGCGTAGGCGTCGGCGGCGGCGACGACCTCGCCGACCTTCCACCGGGTGTTGATCGGCACGAGCGTGTCGCGCAGCTCGTCGTCGGGCGCGTGGAGGCTCACCGCGAGGGTGGCGTTGAGCCCCTCCTCGGTGAGCCGCCGGATCGCCGGGACCACCCCGACGGTGGAGACGGTGATCGACCGCTGCGAGAGGCCCAGGCCGTGCGGCGCGGGCGTCACGAGCGCGTCGAGGGTCTTGCGCACCCGCGCGTAGTTGGCCAGCGGCTCGCCCATGCCCATGAACACGACGTTGGACAGCCGCCCCGGCCCGCCGGGGATCTCGCCGTTCGCCATCGCCGCCGCGGCCGCCACCGCCTGGCCGATGATCTCCGCCGCCGACAGGTTGCGGGTCAGCCCGCCCTGGCCGGTCGCGCAGAAGGGGCAGGCCATGCCGCAGCCGGCCTGGCTGGAGATGCACACCGTGGCGCGGTCGGGGTAGCGCATGAGCACGCTCTCGACCAGGGCGCCGTCGTGCAGCCGCCACAGCGTCTTGCGGGTGCGCCCACCGTCGGCGGCCTGGTGGCGGACCGGCGTCAGCAGACCCGGCAGCAGGGCACCGGTGAGCGTCTCCCGGACGGCGGCCGGCAGGTCGGTCATCTGCGCCGGGTCGGTGACCCCACGGTAGAAGTGCCGGGCCAGCTGGTCGGCGCGGAAGGCCGGCTGACCGAGCTCGGCGACCGCCGCGCGGGCCTCGTCGCGGGTGAGGTCGGCGAGGTGGCGCGGCGGCTTGCCCCGGCGGGGGGCGTCGAAGACGAGCGGCAGGGCAGTCATGGCGCAGTCCATGCTCCCACTAGCGTCGGTCCGGTGACCGAGGCCGAGAGGGAACTCACCCCGCTCGACACCGTCGGCGTGGGGCCGTGGGAGGGCCCGTGGCCCGAGGACCCGCGGTACGACCCCGAGCTGCTGGCCGCCGGGGACCGGCGCAACGTCGTCGACCGGTACCGCTACTGGACCGTCGAGGCCATCGTCGGCGACCTGGACACCCGCCGGCACCCCTTCCACGTCGCCATCGAGAACTGGCGGCACGACCTCAACATCGGCACGGTCGTCCGGACCGCCAACGCGTTCCTCGCCGAGGCCGTGCACGTCGTGGGACGACGGCGCTGGAACCGCCGCGGGGCGATGGTCACCGACCGCTATCAGCACGTGCGCCACCACCCCGACGTCGACGCGCTCGCCGCCTGGGCGCGGGCGGAGGGGCTGCCGCTGCTCGCCGTCGACAACCTGCCCGGTGCCCGGCCGCTGGAGACCGAGCCCCTCCCCCGCGCCTGCGTCCTGCTCTTCGGGCAGGAGGGCAGCGGGCTGTCGGAGCCGGCGCGGAACGCGGCCGACGGCGTGCTGTCCATCGCCCAGTTCGGCTCCACCCGCTCCATCAACGCCGGGGTCGCGGCCGGCATCGCGATGCACGCCTGGGTGCGCCAGCACGCGACGACACCGCCGGGCGGTGCTGTGCGCTGACGTCCGGTGGGTCGGGGCGGAGCTGCTCCTCGCGCCGGGCGGACCGGCTCCTGCCAGGCTGCACGCATGAGCCGTCTGTCCGAGGTCGACCTCAGCGTCCGGCTGTCGAAGTCCGACGCCAAGAAGCAGCTGGCCGAGGCGCAGCGCCGGCTGGTGCACCTGCGACTGCTGCTCGGCGGGCAGATCAGCGGCGGTGAGCTCGGGCCGCCGCTGTGCGTGCTGTTCGAGGGCTGGGACGCCTCCGGCAAGGGCGGGGCGATCAAGCGGCTGGTCGACGAGCTCGACCCCCGGCACGTGCGGGTCGCGCAGTTCGCCGCCCCCACCCACGACGAGAAGCGGCACCACTTCCTCTGGCGGTTCTGGCCGGTGCTCCCCGGCTGGGGCGGCATGGCCGTGCTGGACCGCACCTGGTACGGCCGGGTCCTGGTCGAGCGGGTGGAGGGGTTCGCCGCCGAGGACGCCTGGCAGCGGGCCTACCAGGAGATCGTGGACATGGAGACCACGCTGGCCGCCGAGGGCATGATCCTGGTCAAGTTCTGGCTGCACGTCTCCCCCGAGGAGCAGCTGCGCCGCTTCGAGTCCCGCCGTGCCGACCCGTACCGGGCCTGGAAGCTCACCGACGAGGACTGGCGCAACCGCGACAAGCGCACCGCCTACGAGGCCGCCGTCGAGGAGATGCTCGAGCGCACCGACCACGAGGGCGGGCGGTGGCACGTGATCGCCGGGGACGACAAGCGCTCGGCCCGCGTCGCCGTCGTCCGCACCGTGTGCGAGGCGATCGAGGGGGCGCTGGCCGCGGCCGGCATCGACCCCGACCCCCCGCTGCCGGGGGCGTGACCGCTCAGGCGGGGGCGAACCAGGCCAGCAGCAGGTAGGCCACCGCGGCGGAGGGCAGCAGCGAGTCCAGCCGGTCCATGATGCCGCCGTGACCGGGCAGCAGGTTGCCCATGTCCTTGATCCCGAGGTCCCGCTTGATCAGCGACTCCCCCAGGTCACCGGCGGTGGCGGTGACCGCCAGGGCGGCGCCGAAGGCGACCCCGCCCCACCACGGCCCGTCGAGGGCGAGGGTGACGATCGGGGTCGCGACGAGCACGCAGGCCACGACCGAGCCGGCCATGCCCTCCCAGGACTTCTTGGGGCTCACCGACGGCGCCATGGGGTGCCGCCCGGCCAGTACCCCTGCGGCGAAGCCGCCCACGTCGTTGCCGACGACGGTGGCGATGAACAACAGGACCCGGGCGACGCCGTCGTCGGGCACCAGCAGCAGCACGGCGAACCCGGCCAGCAACGGCACGTAGAGGACGACGAGGACACCGGCCGAGGCGTCGCGCAGGTACCCCTCGGGGCCGTCCCCGAGCCGCCACAGCAGGACGGCGAGCACGGTCAGGAGGAAGCCCACGACGAGGCCCGAGGTGCCGCGGGTCCAGGCCAGCGTCAGCATCGCCACCGCGCCGACCAGCACCGGCGGGAGGGGCGCGCGGGCACTCCCCGCCTCGAGGGCACGGGTGAGCTCGACGATCCCGACCAGGATCGCGGCCACGAGGACGATCAGGAACGCCGGGCGGTAGACCAGCAGCGAGGCCACGATGACCGCGCCGAGCCCCAGGCCGACGCCGATGGCGGCGACCATGTCCCGCCCGGCCCGGCCGGCCTTCCTGGCCCCGGGCACGAGCGTGGGCCCGATCGACTCGGTGGTGGACACGGGGACCGGCGCCTCCACCGTCGCCGGCTCCCCCACCGGGAGCTCCGTCGTCCGGAGTTCGGCCGGACGGGCCGGGGGAGGCGGTGGCGGCGCGGGACGTCGTCCGACGAGGGGGATCGGCCCGGTGTCGGGATCGGGTGCCATGGGTCTGGTGCCGGGTCGCTCAGACCTCGAGGAGCTCGGTCTCCTTGTTCTTCACCGCGTCGTCGATGCCGTGGGTGTGCTTGGCGGTCAGGTCGTCGAGCTCCTTCTCCGCCCGGCGGACGTCGTCCTCCCCCGCCTCGCCGTCCTTGGCGATGCGGTCCAGCTCCTCCTTGGCCCGGCGCCGGATGTTGCGGATCGCGACCTTGGCGTCCTCGCCCTTGGACCGTGCCTGCTTCACCAGGTCGCGGCGGCGCTCCTCGGTCAGCTGCGGGAAGATCACGCGGATGATCTGGCCGTCGTTGGTCGGGTTGACCCCGAGGTCGCTGTCCCGGATGGCCTTCTCGATCGCCGACAGCTGGCCGGTGTCGTAGGGCTTGATCACCGCCATGCGGGCCTCGGGCACGGTGATCGACGACATCTGCGGAACCGGGGTGGGAGCGCCGTAGTAGTCGACGAGGACCTTGTTGAACATCGACGGGGCCGCCCGGCCGGTGCGCACCGAGCCGAGGTCCTCCCGCGCGACCGACAGGGCCTTGTCCATCCGCTCCTCGGCGTCGAGCAGGGTGTCGTCGATCACGGGTCTCTCCTCCTGGGGCGGCGGAGCTGCTCCGCCGCGGGTGTCGCGGGTCTGCGGGCTGCGCCCGGTCAGGCCGGGTCGCTGATCAGCGTCCCGATCCTCTCACCTGCCACGGCGCGGGCGATGTTGCCGTCGCGCAGCAGGTTGAACACCACGATCGGCATGCGGTTGTCCATGCACAGGCTGATCGCGGTGGCGTCGGCGACCTTGAGCTGCTTGGCGAGGACGGTGGCGTAGTCCAGGTCCTCGTACATGACGGCGTCCGGGTGGTGCCGCGGATCGGCGTCGTAGACGCCGTCGACCCCGTTCTTGCCCATGAGCAGGACCTGGCACTCGATCTCCAGCGCCCGCTGGGCGGCGACGGTGTCGGTGGAGAAGTAGGGCATGCCGGCGCCCGCGCCGAAGATGACCAGCCGGCCCTTCTCCAGGTGCCGGATGGCCTTGCGCGGGATGTAGGGCTCGGCGACCTGGCCCATGGTGATCGCCGACTGCACGCGGGTCTCGAGGCCCGCTTTCTCGCAGAAGTCCTGCAGGGCCAGGCAGTTCATGACCGTGCCCAGCATGCCCATGTAGTCGGCCTTGGTGCGGTCCATGCCGGCCTGGGACAGCTCCGCGCCGCGGAAGAAGTTGCCACCTCCCATGACGACGGCGACCTGCGCGCCCTTGCCGACCACCTCGGCCAGCTGGGTGGCGATGCCCTGGACGATGCCGGCGTCGACGCCGACCTTGCCGCCGCCGAAGGTCTCCCCCGACAGCTTGATCAGGACCCGCTTGTAGCCGGCCCGGTCAGCGGGCTGGAAGGCGGTCGGCGCGGAGAGGGGCACGGCGCCCGGCGCGGCGGTCTCGGTCAACGGTTCTCCACTCGCTCGGCGTTCGACTGATCCTGCCGCATCGCGCTGCGGCCGGTCCCCGCGGGCCGCGAGGTACCCATGCCCGCCCCGGACAGACCACTGGCCCCGTCCCACGAGTGGGACGGGGCCAGTGACGGCCACCTTGCAGGGCCCCGCCGCGAGCGTGCGAGCGGTGGGGGGCAAGGGGGTCCTTCTTCAGTTCTTCAGGCCTGGCCGACCTCGAAGCGGGCGAACCGCTCGACGGTCAGGCCGGCCTCGTCGACGATCTGCTTGACCGTGCGCTTGGGCTCGGTGATCGACGGCTGCTCGAGCAGGACGAAGTCCTTGTAGTAGGCGTTGACCCGACCCTCGACGATCTTGACGATGGCCTGCTCGGGCTTGCCCTCCTCCTTCGCCGTCTGCTCGGCGACGCGGCGCTCGGTCTCGACGGCCTCGGCCGGGACCTCCTCGCGGCTGAGGTAGCGCGGGCGGGCCGCGGCGATGTGCATCGCCAGGCTGCGCGCGGCGTCCTCGCTGCCACCGCTGTACTGCACGGCGACACCGATGGCCGGGGGCAGGTCGGTGGCCCGCTTGTGCAGGTAGGTGGCCGTGGTGCCCTCGAAGACGGCGAAGCGGCTGAGCACCAGCTTCTCCCCGATGCGGGCGGACTCGCTCTCGACCAGCGCGGCGACGGTCTGCCCGTCGACCTCGGTGGCCAGCAACGCCTCGACGTCGGCCGGCTTCTCCGCCAGCACGATGTCGAGCAGGCGCTCGGCGAGCTTGACGAAGTCGGCGTTCTTGGCGACGAAGTCGGTCTCGCAGTCGAGCTCGAGCAGCGCGCCGTCCTTGTTGACGACGACGCCGTTGGTCGTGGAGCGCTCGAGGCGCTTGCCGACGTCCTTGGCGCCCTTGATGCGCAGCAGCTCGACGGCCTTGTCGTAGTCGCCGTCGGCCTCGGTGAGGGCCTTCTTGCAGTCCATCATCCCGGCGCCGGTCGCGTCGCGGAGACGCTTGACGTCGGCAGCGGTGAAGCCAGCCATGTCACTTCCCTGTGTGTCTGGTGGGTGGAGTGCTGAGTCGGGTTCCCGGACGGTGGAGTCCGGACGCGCCTCGGCGCCGTCCCCGTGGACGGGGACGGCGCCGGCGCGGATCAGCCGTTCTGGGCGCCCTGGGTGCCCGTCTCGGTGTCACCGGTGGCGGGCACGCCCTCGACCGGGGCGACCTCGTCCGCGGTGACCGTGGGCGGGGCGACCGGGGTCTCGGGCAGCGGGGTCGCCTCGGCGGCGGGCGCCTCGGCCGCGGGAGCCTCGGTGGCGGGAGCCGCAGCGGCGTCGCCGCCGGTCAGCAGCTCGCGCTCCCAGTCGGCCAGCGGCTCGTCGCCGCCGATGGCCGGCGCCGCGCCGTCCTCACGGCCGGCGTTGGCCTGCGCGGCCGAGCGGGCCATCAGACCCTCGGCGACGGCGTCGGCGATCACGCGGGTCAGCAGGGCGGCGCTGCGGATGGCGTCGTCGTTGCCCGGGATCTTGTAGTCGACCTCGTCCGGGTCGCAGTTGGTGTCGAGGATCGCGACGACCGGGATGTTGAGCTTGCGGGCCTCGCCGACGGCGATGTGCTCCTTCTTGGTGTCCACGATCCAGACGGCGCTGGGCACCTTCTGCATGTCGCGGATACCGCCGAGGCTGCGCTCCAGCTTGCCCTTCTCGCGGCTGAGGGTCAGCTGCTCCTTCTTGGACAGGCTGACCAGCACGCCGGTCTGCTCCATGTCCTCGAGCTCCTTGAGCCGCTGCAGACGCTTGTGCACGGTCTGGAAGTTCGTGAGCATGCCGCCCAGCCAGCGCTGGTTGACGTAGGGCATGCCGACCCGCTGCGCCTGCTCGGCGATGACCTCCTGCGCCTGGCGCTTGGTGCCGACGAACAGGATCGAGCCGCCGTGCGCCACGGTCTGCTTGACGAACTCGTAGGCGTTGTCGATGTACCCGAGCGTCTGCTGCAGGTCGATGATGTAGATGCCGTTGCGCTCGGTGAAGATGAAGCGCTTCATCTTCGGGTTCCACCGACGGGTCTGGTGCCCGAAGTGGACGCCGCTGTCGAGCAGCTGCTTCATGCTGACGACTGCCATGGTCGCCCTTCTGTCGCGCGCGGCCGCTCGGCGGCCGCGCTCCTCGGTTGTCGCGGGCACCGGGTGGTGCACCGCCCTGGCGTCCGAGGCGCCACACCACCCCGCGAGGAGCTCCCGCGGGGACCGAGGTGGCGACTGACCCGCCGGACCGGCGGGACTGAGGACGCGCGAAGTCGACCCGTCCAGGACGGATCGCACCCGACAGCATACGCCGTGCCCTACGGCGGCTCCCCCAGCGGCCGCGGTCGTCCACAGGCCCCTGCACTCGAGCCCGGCACCGCGCCGCGGACGACAGGCTCGGCGGCGTGCGTCCCCTGGTCCTGCTCGTGCTGACCGCCGTCTGGCTGCTCGCCCCGGCGACGGCGGTGGCCGAGCCGGCTACGGCGGTCGCCGCCCCCGCCCCGCCGGTCGGCACCCCGCTGTGGGTGCGGCCGGTCGAGGGCCCGGTCACCCGGCCGTTCGACCCCCCGCCGGGCCCCTACTCGGCCGGGCACCGGGGCGTGGACCTGGCGGCGGCGCCGGGCTCCCCCGTGCTGGCCGCCGGGGACGGTGTGGTGGCCTTCGCCGGGATGGTGGCCGGCCGGCCGGTGGTGAGCATCGAGCACGCCGGTGGGCTGCGGACGACGTACGAGCCGGTCGACGCGGTCGTGGGCGCGGGCCAGGCGGTCGCGCGGGGCTCCCCGATCGGCACGCTGGCCGCCGGGCACGGGGGCTGCCCGGCCGACGCCTGTCTGCACTGGGGGCTGCGCCGCGGGGAGACCTACCTGGACCCGCTGTCCCTCCTCCGCCCGCCTGAGGTGCGGCTCCTGCCGATGGGCTGAGCCGGCGGCCGGTCACGCCGGTGGATCGGTGGCGCGCGCTCGCTCCGCCGCGCGGACGACCAGCCCGACCGCCGCGGCCAGCCCCCGACGCGCCGCCGGCCCGGTGCTCGGCACGCAGAGCCGGCGGGTGGGGTCGTACGCGGTGCCGATCACGCCGGCGTGGTCGGTGTCGACCAGGGTCAGCTCGCACGCGACCCCCGCGGCGGCGCAGCGGTCCCGGAACTCCTCGGCGCGGTCCGGCCGGACGACGGTGTCCGCCGTCCCGTGCAGCAGGGAGAGACGGGGCACCCGCTGTCCCTGGCGCCCGAGCTCCGCGGCAGGACTGCGGCCGGTGAGGGGTGACCGCTCGTCGGTGTCGGCGGCGAGGCCCACGACCACGGCGCCTCCCCCGAGCGACGCGAGGGCCACGGACAGGGCCGCCGTGCCGCCGAGGGACCACCCGACGACCACCAGCGGGGCACCGGCCCGGTCCGCGATGCCGCGGGCGACTCTCAGCGAGGAGCGCAGGGCGTCGGCGCCGCGGTCGGGGGCGCCCACGTCCCAGTCGGGCACGACCGTCCGGACCGCCCGGTGCGCGCACGCGGCGGCCAGCGACGCGAGCACCCGGCTCTCGTGGGCACCGCGGCCGTGCCACAGCAGCGCGACCGCGTCCGGGCGCGGCTCCGGCTGGACGGGGTCCCCCGGAGGCGGCCTCCCGCTCAGGCGATGTCGGCGAGCTTGGTGCGCAGGTGCAGCACGGCCTTGGTGTGCAGCTGGCAGATCCGGCTCTCGGTGACCCCGAGCACGCGGCCGATGTCGGCGAGGGTGAGGCCCTCGAAGTAGTAGAGGCTCACCACGACCTTCTCCCGCTCGGGCAGCTGCTCGACGGCCCGGGCCAGCAGCTGGCGCGCCTCCCCGTGCTCGGCCATCGCCTGCGGGTCCAGGGCCCTGGTGTCCTGCAGCGTGTCCACCAGGCGCGGCGCGCCGCCCTCGTCGTCGGACAGCAGCTCGTCCAGGGCCACGACGTTGACCAGCGAGAGCTGACCGAGGAACTTGCGGACCTCCTCGACGTCCATGTCCATCTCGGCGGCCACCTCCTCCTCGGTGGGGCTGCGCTGCAGGCGGCTCTCGAGATCGGCGACGGTGCGCTGGAACTGGCGGGCCCGCATCCGCACCGACCGCGGGATCCAGTCGGTGCTGCGCAGCTCGTCGATGATCGCGCCGCGGATGCGGGCCATCGCGTAGCTCTCGAACTTGACCTCGCGGGAGGGCTGGTAGCGGGTGATCGCGTCGATCAGCCCGAAGGTGCCGTAGGAGACCAGGTCGGCCTGCTCGACGTGCGCGGGCAGGCCGCTGCCGACCCGGCCGGCGACGTACTTGACCAGCGGCGCGTAGTGGAGGATCAGCCGGTCCCGGAGCGCCGGGTCCCGGTCCTCGACGTAGGTCGCCCACAGCGCGGCCAGCGCGGCATCGGCGTCGGCCTCGTCGAGCCGGTGGATGGTGGCCTCGGGCACGGTCGGTACTCCCGGTCGTCGGAGGCCTGCCGTGGAAGGCCTCGGGGTCGGCTGGGCGGCGGTGGGCGACTCCATCGCGCGCAGCACCACTGTCTCAGACACGAGCGGCACTCCTCTCAGGCGCGCGGGTGCGCCTGGGCGTGGACCGCCCGCAGCCGCTCCACGGTCACGTGGGTGTAGATCTGCGTCGTCGCCAGGCTGGCGTGGCCCAGCAGCTCCTGGACCGAGCGCAGGTCCGCGCCGCCCTCGAGCACGTGCGTCGCCGCCGTGTGGCGCAGGCCGTGCGGGCCGATGTCGGGCGCGCCGGGCGTGTCGGCCACGGCGGCGTGCACGGTGCGGCGGACCTCGCGCGGGTCGAGGCGGCCGCCGCGGGAGCCGAGCAGGAGCGCCGGACCGGACCGGTCGGTGGCCAGGGCCGGTCGGCCGCGGGTCAGCCACGCGTCCAGCGCCCGCTCGGCCGGGGCGCCGTAGGGGACGCTGCGCTCCTTGCGGCCCTTGCCGAGCACCCGCAGCAGCCGGCGCCCGCGGTCGACGTCGTCGACGTCCAGCCCGACCAGCTCGCTGACGCGGATGCCGCTGGCGTACAGCAGCTCGAGGACGACCGCGTCCCGCAGTCCCACCGGCTCCTCGGCACCGGCCGCGGACTCGACGAGGGCGCGCGCCTGGTCGGGGGCCAGCACGTCGGGCAGCGTGCGCCGGGCCTTGGGGCTGACCAGGCGCAGGCCGACGTCCTCGGGCGTGAGGCCGGCGCGGCGCAGCCAGGCGGTGAGGGACCGGGCCGCGGCCGCACGGCGAGCGGTCGTCGCCCGCTCGGCGCCGCGGGTCCGGCCCTGCGCCAGCCAGCTGCGCAGCGTGGCCAGGTCCAGGTCGTCGGCCCGGGTGCCGCCGCGCCGGACCAGGTGGTCCAGCAGCCAGACGGCGTCGGTGACGTACCCGCGGACGGTGTGCTCGGAGAGGTCCCGCTGCGTGCGCAGGTGCTCCTCGTACCCGGCCAGCGCCTCCGCCAGTGGCAGGGGCAGGGCCGCACGGGCGTCGGCGGTCCGGGCGGTCACCCGGGAACGGTCCGACGGCACCCGCCGGAGGTCAAGGCGCCGCGCCGCCGCCGGAACCGCCCTGGTCCGCGGCCGTCCGGCCCGGTTCCCGCCGGTCACCTGCCCCGCTCCGTCTCCGGCCGCCTCAGCCGCCAGCCGCTGCCGGTGTGCTCCACCAGGTCGGCCAGCTCCAGGGCGGGCAGCACCCGCAGCACGTCGAGCACGTCGCAGGCGGCGATCGCGGCCAGCCGCTCCGGGCTCACCCCGGCGCGGACGGGGCAGGCGTCGAGCACCCGGCAGGCGACGTCGGACAGCCCGTCCCGCGGCTCGGACGCGCGCTCGGGACCGTCGGCCAGGTCCTCCCCCAGCCGGCCGACCTCCTGGACGACGTGGGCGGCGCTGGCCACGAGGACGGCACCGAGCTCGGCGTCCCGCAGCAGCTCGTGACAGCCGACCGACATCGCCGAGGTGACCGGGCCCGGCACGACCATCACCTGCCGCCCCAGCTTCTGCGCCCGGCGGGCGGTCGCCAGGGCGCCGGACCGGGCGGCCGCCTCGACGACGACGGTGCCGCGGGTCAGCCCGGCGATCAGCCGGTTGCGGACGAGGAAGCGGTGCTTGTGCGGCGCGGCTCCGGGCGGCCACTCGCTGACCAGGAGCCCCTCCTCCGCGAGGCGGTGGAACAGCGCGCCGTGCGCCGCCGGGTAGGGCCGGTCGACGCCGCAGGCGAGCACGGCGACGGTCGACCCTCCGGCCGCCAGCGCGCCCCGGTGGGCGGCGGCGTCGATCCCGAAGGCACCGCCGGACACCACGGTCCAGCCGCGCTCCCCCAGCTGGTGCCCGAGCTCGCCGGCCACGTGCTCCCCGTAGGCGGTCGAGGCCCGGGCTCCGACGATCGCGACCGAGCGCTCGGCCACCTCGTCGAGCCGGCTCGGCCCCCGGACCCACAGCGCCAGCGGGGGCACGGGGGCGGTCGTCCGCGGCGACTGGCGGCGCGGGTCGTCGGGCTCGGCACTGGCGGCGACGGTCAGGCCGTGCAGCAGCAGAGCGGGCCACTCGTCGTCCTCCGGCACGACGAGCCGGGCTCCGCAGCGCTGCGCGCGCAGCAGGTCGGCCCGCGAGGCGTCCTGCTCGGCGCGGGCGCCCACCAGCGCCCGGACGGCGTCGGGCGCGCGGCCGGCGCGGATCCGGCGCACGGCCTCGACCGGCCCGGCGTCCTCGACGAACCGCCAGAAGGAGACGCTCCCCGGTTCCGCCGCGCGGCTGAGCCAGGCCCGCGCCCTCCGGACCGCCGGAGAGGGGCCGGCCCCGTCCGCGAGTCCCTGCTCCAGGTCCTCGTCGAGGCTCCGGGCGGTCATGCCGCGACCCGCTGCAGGCGCATGCCGAGGGCCTCGGCGACGTCGTCGGCCGCGGGCAGGGGCCGGCCGGCGAGGTCGGCCAGCGTCCAGGCGACGCGCAGCACGCGGTCGTAGCCGCGCACCGACAGGACACCCCGCTCCAGCGCCCGCTCGACCAGCCGCAGCGCCGGTCGCGGCGGCGACCACCGGTCGCGGAGCAGCCGGCCGGGCACCTCGCTGTTCACGGCGCAGCCGCTGCCGCGCAGCCGGTCGGCCGCGGTGTCCCGGGCGGCCTGCACCCGCTGGGCGACCACGGCGGTCGGTTCCACGACCGCGCCGGCCTCGAGCCACGCGGCGCGCGTCACCGCCGGGAGGTCGACCCGCAGGTCGATCCGGTCGAGCAGGGGTCCCGAGAGCCGGGACTGGTAGCGCCGCCGCTCCAGCGGGCTGCACGTGCAGGCGGCGTCGCCCGCCGCGCTCGCGCACGGGCAGGGGTTGGCGGCCAGCACGAGCTGGGCGCGGCACGGGAAGGTGGCCGCCCCGCTGGCGCGCGAGATGGTCACCTGTCCGCGTTCCAGCGGCTGGCGGAGGGTGTCGAGCACCGCCCGTGGGAACTCCGGGGCCTCGTCGAGGAAGAGCACGCCGCGGTGCGCGCGGCACAGTGCCCCGGGGCGGATGAGGCCGGACCCACCGCCGACGAGGGCCGCCATGGTGGCGGAGTGGTGCGGGGCCTCGAACGTCGGGCGGGTCACCAGCGGCGCCCCCGGCGGCAGCGTCCCCGCCACGGAGTGGATGGCGGTGACCTCGAGGGCCGCCTGCTCGTCGAGCGCCGGCAGCAGGCCGGGCAGCCGCTCCGCCAGCATCGTCTTGCCGGCGCCGGGCGGCCCGGTCAGGAACAGGTGGTGCCCGCCGGCCGCCGCCACCTCGACGGCCCGGCGGCCGATCGGCTGGCCGACCACGTCGCCGAGGTCCGGTCCCGGTGGCGCCGGTGGCAGCGGGCTGCGGGTGTGCCGGGGCAGCGCCCGTTCCCCCCGGAGGTGCGCGACGAGATCGCCGAGGGTGCCCGCCGCCAGGACCTCGACGCCGTCGACGAGGGCGGCCTCCTCGCCGTTGCCGGCCGGCACGACCACCGTCGGGTGGCCCGCCCGGCTCGCGGCCAGGACCGCGGGCAGGGCGCCGCGGACCGCCCGCACCGAGCCGTCGAGGCCCAGCTCCCCGATGAGCACGAGCCGACCGACCGACTCCGGTGGCACCGCCCCGTCGGCGGCCAGCACGGCCGCGGCGAGGGCGAGGTCGAAGCCGCTCCCCTGCTTGGGCATGGCGGCCGGGGACAGGCCGATGGTGATCCGCCGCAGCGGCCACCTCCCGCCGGCGTTGACGACCGCGGCCCGCACCCGGTCGACCGACTGTCGCACCACCGCGTCGGGCAGCCCGACCAGCACGACCCCGGGGACGCCGGCGGACAGGTCCACCTCGACGTCCACCAGCGCGCCGTGCACCCCGGCCAGCCCCACCGACCAGGTCCGCGCCAGCGTCACGAGAACGCTCCCCGCAGGTGCGTGACCAGCGCCGGGCCGTGCGGCCGCACGAGAACGCCCACGACGTCGAACCGGAGGTCGGGCGCGTGCTCGTCGTGGGCGGCCAGCCAGCGCTGGGCGAGCGTCCGCAGCCGGCGCTGCTTGGCGTGGCCGACGGCCTCCACCGGGTGGCCGAAGCCGACGGCGCGGCGGGTCTTCACCTCGCAGAAGACGAGGGCGTCCCCCTCCCGGGCGACGATGTCGAGCTCGCCGTCGCGACAGCGCCAGTTCCGGTCGAGGACCCGCAGGCCCGCGTCGGTGAGGTAGGCGGCGGCGATGCGCTCGCCGCGGGGGCCGAGGTCCGGTGTCGTGGGCACCCGCCGACCGTCGCCCGGCCGCCGAGGCGCCCGCCAGGCCCGCAGCGGGTCTGTGGACGGCGGGGGCGCCTGTGGACGCGGGGCCGCCCCCCGACGCCGGGCCGGTGCACGCTGCCCGGCATGAGGCGCGGATCAGGGCAGGCGGGGCCCGTCGGGCAGCTCGAGGTCGGGCTTGTCGAGCTCCTCGACGTTGACGTCCTTGAAGGTCAGCACGCGGACGTTGCGGACGAACCGCGCCGGCCGGTACATGTCCCAGACCCAGGCGTCCGACAGCTTCAGCTCGAAGTAGACCTCGCCCCCGGCCTCCCGCACCTGCAGGTCCACGGAGTTGGCCAGGTAGAAGCGCCGCTCGGTCTCCACCACGTAGGTGAACTGGCGCACGATGTCCCGGTACTCGCGATAGAGCTGCAGCTCCATCTCGGTCTCGTACTTCTCCAGGTCCTCGGTGCTCATCGCGGCTCTCCGGACACAGGGCGCATGGCCCCATCATCGACCATGCGCGCCGAGCCGGTGCGGTCGGCCGTCCGACGGGCGTGCGCGTCCCGCGCGCGGACGACGTTGACGAAGCGCATGCGGTGCTCGGGGCAGGGGCCGTGACGGTCGAGCGCGGCGTTGTGCGCGTCGGTGGTGTAGCCCTTGTGGACGGCGAAGTCGTACTCGGGCCAGCGCTCGTGCAGGTCGAGCATGATGCGGTCGCGGGTGACCTTCGCCAGCACCGACGCCGCCGCCACGCAGGCCGCGACCCGGTCGCCCTTCCAGACCGCGAGCGTCGGGCAGGCCAGGCCCGGGACCGGGAAGCCGTCGGTGAGGACGTAGTCCGCGCCCGGCTCCAGGTTCCACACGGCCCGGCGCAGCGCCTCGATGTTGGTCACGTGCATGCCGCGGGCGTCGAGGTCCTCGACCGGGATGACGACCACCGACCAGGTGACGGCCCGGTCGACCACCTCCGCGTAGACGCGCTCGCGCGTGGCCGGGGTCAGGAGCTTGGAGTCGGCCAGGCCGGGCACCCGGCCGCGGCGACCCGGGGGGAGCACGCACGCGGCGGCGACCAGCGGGCCGGCGCAAGCTCCGCGGCCGGCCTCGTCGGCGCCGGCGACGGCGGCGAAGCCGCGGCGACGCAGCCGGCGCTCCATGTCCCACAGCGCGTCGGAGCGGTCCTCGGTCAGCGGCACCGACCGGGCACGGACGGTCCGCTCGAGGGGGGAAGAGGCGGTACGGAGGGCCATCGGGGTCCGACAGTACGACGGGCCGCCGACGGGATGGGCGCGGTCCCCGGACGGGCCGGAACGGACCACGGGCCGGTCCCCGGGGTCGAGGGGGACCGGCCCGTGGTGGGCGGCCGGCGAGCGGCCGGGTCGGCGCCCGGGCGGACCACCGAGGAGGCGGACGGTCCGGCCGGGCGCACCGGGTCGCGGCGGAAGTGCCGCCGCGGCCCGGAGCGGGGAGGAGGTCAGGCCTCGGCGGCGGCCAGGCTGTGCGCACCGCAGGTGCAGCCCGGGGTCCGCGAGGACAGGACCAGGGAGACCGCGTGGGCCCGGTCGCGGGCACCCAGCTTGCGCAGGATGGCCTTGACGTGGGACTTGACGGTGTCCTCGCTGATGAACAGGTTGCGGCCGATCTGCCGGTTCGACTGGCCCTGCAGGAGCTCGTCGAGCACGTCGGACTCGCGCCGGGTGAGCGGCACCTCCGGGGCGAACGGCTTCGCCGCGGGGGTGGCGGAGGGCTCGACGCGGCGGATCTGCGGGTCGACGACGGTGCGGCCGGCGCGGGCAGCCAGGATGGCCCAGCCCAGCAGGGTCGGCGAGGTGTTGAGCAGGAGGTAGCCCCGGACGCCCGCGGCCAGCGCCTCGTTGACCACGGCGGGGTCCTCGGAGGTGCCGAGCGCGATGATCGTGACGCGGGGGAACCGGTTGCGCAGGTCCCGGCAGGCGTTGAGGGTGGCGGCCCGACCGGAGCCGAGCTCCACGACCACGGCGTCGGGGCGGGCGGTCTCGGCGAGGGTGAGGGCCCGGCGCATCTCGCCCGGCGTACCGACCGACTGCATGCCGGCGGTCTCGTTGATCATGCTGACCAGACCGCGACGGAGGACCGGCGCATCGGCGAGGATGAGCACGCGGGTGACGCCGCGGGCGGCGCTCGCCAGGGGTGCGGACACAGTGGACTCCGTTTCACGCTATCGGGGGGTTACACCTTCTCCATCGGATGGGTGAGACGAATGCTTGAACGCTTTCCCGAGAATTCTTCCGCCTTTTCTCGAACCACCGGATAGGCCCGCTCCCGCCACAGGAGAAACGGTCGAATGGCCGGTGCGCAATCGTGTCGACATGGCGACGCCATTCACCGAATGGCTCCAGGAACGACGCGACCCGCACGGCCCCGGACGGGGACGTGCGGGTCGCATCGGAGCGGGCCGGCCGGCGCGGTCGCCGACCGCGGTCACCGGGGCGGCGCGGCGCGGGAGCGGTGCGCTCTCCGGCGTCGGCGCCAGGCGGTCAGCGGGACGGCGCCCACGAGGCCCAGCGCGTAGGGCCCCGCCACGGCCGCCGCCCCGGTGTCCGGGACGACGATCCCCGCACCGCCGGACGCGCCGGCCGCCTCCAGCCCCTGGATGTCGGGTGAGTCGAGCAGGCCGAAACGGTCCAGGGGCCAGACGATGAGCGCCGCCTTGCCGATCACGTCGTCCACACCGATCGTGCCGCCGTACTGGTCACCGGCGTGCGACCGCGAGTCCGCCGACGCCGACCGGTGGTCCCCCATGACCCACAGGCGGTCGTCGGGCACCTGCACCGGGCCGAACACGCGTCGTTCCAGAGGCGAGTTCTCGAAGACGTACGGCTCGTCCAGGGGCACGCCGTCCACGGTGATGCGGCCCTGGGGATCGCAGCACTCGACGGTCTGCCCCTCGGTGGCGATGACCCGCTTGACGAAGTCGTCCTCACTGGGCGGGGCGACACCCACGGCGCGACCGAGCCACAGCAGCGCACCGGAGAACCAGTTGGTGGGCTCGGCGACGGCCACCTCGGGGGTCCAGGTCTCCGGACCCTTGAAGACGACGATGTCGCCGGGCTCGGGCTCCCCGAACCAGTAGGGCACCTTGTTGACCAGCACCCGGTCCCCGGTGCAGCCGGGGCAGCCGTGCAGCGTCCGTTCCATCGAGCCGGAGGGGATGAAGAAGGCCTGCACGAGGAAGGTCTTCACCAGCAGCGCCAGCACGAAGGCCACGAGCAGCAGGACCGGCAGTTCCTTGAGCAGCGAGCCCTTCTTCTGCTCCGCCTGGCGGTCGGCCCGCCGCTGCCGCCACGACCGGGCGGGAGCGGGACCGACGTCCGCACCGGCGCCGCCGGGGTCCTCGCCGGCCACGCCCCGGCGGGGCTCCTCGTCGTCGGGAACGACGTCGGCGGGCCCCCCGGGCCGGTCGCTGCTCATCGGGAGCCAGCGTACGGCCGCGGGAGACCCGCCGACGTCAGGCCGGTGGGACCGGCCCCGGAGCGTGTCAGCGCGCGACGGTGTCGCGCTTCTCCTTGATCTTGGCGGCCTTGCCGCGCAGCTCGCGGAGGTAGTACAGCTTCGCCCGGCGGACGTCACCGCGGGTCACGACCTCGATCTTCTCGACGACCGGGGTGTGCACCGGGAAGGTGCGCTCCACGCCGACACCGAAGCTGACCTTGCGGACGGTGAAGGTCTCGCGGATGCCCCCGCCCTGGCGGCGGATGACCGCACCCTGGAAGACCTGGATCCGCGAGCGGTTGCCCTCGATGACGCGCACGTGCACCTTGACGGTGTCGCCGGGGCGGAACTCGGGGATGTCGTCGCGCAGCGAGTCGGCGTCGAGTACGTCCAGGGTGTTCATCGCGGCAGTCCTGTCCTAGCGGTTGCGTCGTTTCCGGTGCGGACAGCGAGCGGCCCCGGCTGTCCGATCCGGGGAGCTGCACTCCGGGAGGAGTTCGGGAGTCGAGTGGCCGACGGTCCGCAGCAGCTCTCTACTGTGCCACATCTTCAGGTGACGAAGCGCGGCGGCCCCGTCCAGGGCCCCGCCGCCAGCTCCGGCAGCAGGGTGGCGAGGTCCCGCGGCGCGAACTCCACGGGGGCCGCGGCGACCTCCGCGGCGCTCCACCAGCGGTGCGGCTCCTCCCCGAAGACCTCCAGTTCGGTGCGCCCGCTCGGGTCGACCTCGTGGACGACGTCCCGCAGCACGAAGAAGGTCTCGCGGGAGTCGATCTGCACGCCGGCGAACGGTCCGACGTGTCGCCGGAACCACACCGGGCCCTCGAGCGCGGCGGGCTCCACGACCAGCCCGATCTCCTCGGCCAGCTCGCGGACCGCCGCCTGCCGGACGCTCTCCCCGTCCTCCACTCCCCCGCCGGGCGTGTACCAGAACAGCACGTCGGCGGGCGGGACGGCGGGGTCGGTGAGCCGGGCGCCGAGCAGCAGGACCCGCCCGGCCGGGTCGAGCACGACGACGCGGGCGGTCGGGCGGACCCAGGCGCGCTCAGGCATCGCCGAGCGCGGCCCGGTCGGCCTCGGACAGGGAGCCGGCCGGCAGGGCGGTCAGCAGGTCCGGACGGCGGGCCGCGGTCCGGCGCAGGGACTCCGCCCGCCGCCACCGCGCGATCGCCGCGTGGTCGCCGGACAGCAGCACCGGCGGGACGTCGTGCCCCCGCCACGATGCCGGGCGCGTGTAGGAGGGCCCCTCCAGCAGGCCGTCGGCGTGCGAGTCGAACTCCACGGACTCCCGGTTGCCCACGACGCCGGGCAGCAGCCGGGTCACCGCCTCGACCATCACCAGCACGGCGGACTCGCCGCCGGCGAGGACGTAGTCGCCGATGGAGACCTCGGACACGGGCCCGGCCTCCGCCGCCCAGTCCGCGACGCGCTGGTCGATGCCCTCGTACCGGCCGCAGGCGAACACCAGCCCGGGCTCGGCGGCCCACTCCGCGGCCACGGCCTGCGTGAACGGGCGGCCGGCCGGGGTGGGCACGACCAGGCGGGTGCCGGCCGGGCGGACGGCCTCCAGGGCGCGCGCCCACGGCTCGGGCCGCATCACCATGCCGGGACCGCCGCCGTAGGGGGCGTCGTCGACCGTGCGGTGGACGTCGTCGGTCCACTGCCGCAGGTCGTGCACGCCGATGCTGACCAGGCCGCGGTCGGCGGCCTTGCCCAGCAGGGACTGCCGCAACGGCGCGAGGTACTCCGGGAAGATCGTGACGACGTCGATGCGCACGCGCGTCAGAGCTCCAGCAGACCCTCGGGCGGGTCCACCACCAGGAAGCCGCCGGCCAGGTCGACGGTGGGCACGATCGCCGAGACGAACGGGACGAGCAGTTCGGGGGCGTCCGGCCGGCGGACGACCAGCAGGTCCTGGGCCTCGTGCCGGACGGCGGTCACCTCGCCCAGGACGGTGTCGTCGGGCAGCCGCGCGGCCAGGCCGACCAGCTGGTGGTCGTAGAAGGACTCGGGGTCCTCGATCTCGGGGAGCTCCGCGACGGGGACGAGCAGCAGGGTGTTGCGCAGCGCGTCGACGGTCTCGCGGGTGTCGTAGACCTCACCGGCGGGGCCGGTCAGCTGCAGCAGCAGCGTCCCGCTGTGCCAGCGCCGGTCCAGCACCGTCAGCGGGCCCCGCTCCGGCGGGTCGGTGACCAGCACGGCCCCGGCGGCGAACCGCAGGTCGGGGTCGTCGGTGCGGACCTCGACGGTCACCAGACCACGGACACCGTGGGGCCGGCCGATGCGGCCGACCACCACGGTGTCCGGGGAGGGATCGCGCGGGGCGCGAGGCGAGCCCGTGCTCAACGCCCGTCGGTGTCGACGACGTCGACCCGCAGGCCGCGCCCCCCGACCCCGGTCATGACGGTGCGCAGCGCCTTGGCCGTCCGGCCGCCTCGGCCGATGACCTTGCCCAGGTCGTCGGGGTGCACGCGGACCTCGAGGGTCTTGCCGCGGCGACTGCTGAGGAGGTCGACGGTGACCTCCTCGGGGTGGTCGACGATGCCCTTGACCAGGTGCTCGAGCGCCTCTTCGAGCATGCTCAGCCGGCGGGCGTCGAGGCGGCGCTGCCGCCGGACTCGACACCGGCGACGGGAGCCGCGCCCGGGTCGGAGTCCTCGACACCGGCGGCCTTGACGGCCTTCTTCTTCGGGGTCGTCGCACCGGCGGCCGGCTCCTCACCACCGGAGGCGCGGACGGCCTCCTCGTAGAGGGCCTTCTTGTCCGGCTTCGGGGCGGCGACCTTCATGGGCGGCGGGGCCGGCTCGCCCTTGAACTTCTGCCAGTCACCGGTGACCCGGAGGATGGCGGCGACGGCCTCGGTCGGCTGCGCGCCGACGCCCAGCCAGTACTGCGCCCGCTCGCTGTTGACCTCGATGAAGGACGGGTCCTCCTTCGGGTGGTACTTGCCGATCGTCTCGATCGAGCGGCCGTCCCGCTTGGTGCGGGAGTCGGCGACGACGATGCGGTAGTACGGCGCGCGCATCTTGCCCAGGCGCATGAGCTTGATCTTGGTGGCCACGGTGTGTGGTGTTCTCCTCGAACGCAGGTCGTGTGCCCGCCCCTGCGGCGCGTGGGGGTACGCCGGGAGCGGTGCGGCTGGACACGGCCGGCAACGGTGAGAGGGCCGCCCACCGCCGTGTTCGACCCACCATCATGCCAGACGGTGGGTCGCCGTCGTCCGGCCCGTCCTCAGCCCCGCACGGCGGCCAGCACGCGGGCGGCCGCGTCGGCGACGGGGACCTCCTCGCGCTCGCCGGTGGCGCGGTCGCGCAGCTCCAGGACGCCCCCGGCCAGCCCCCGGCCGACGGTGACGATCGTCGGCATTCCCAGCAGCTCGGCGTCCTTGAACTTCACGCCGGGCGAGACCTTGGGCCGGTCGTCGTAGAGCACCGTGAGCCCCGCCGCGACGAGCTCGGAGGCCAACGCCTCGGCCGCCTCGAAGACCGCGGCGTCCTTGCCGGTGGCGAGCACGTGCACGTCGGCCGGGGCGATCTCCCGCGGCCAGACCAGGCCGAGCTCGTCGTGGGTGGACTCGGCGATCGCGGCGACGGCGCGGGAGACGCCGATGCCGTAGGAGCCCATGGTGACCGTGACGAGCTTGCCGTTCTCGTCGAGCACCTTCAGCTCGAGCGCCTCGGCGTACTTGCGGCCCAGCTGGAAGATGTGACCGATCTCCACCCCGCGGGCCAGCTCCAGCGGCCCGGAGCCGTCGGGCGCCGGGTCGCCGGGCAGGACCTCGGCGGCCTCGACGACGCCGTCCCAGGTGAAGTCCCGGCCGGCGACGAGGTCGAACACGTGCGTGCCGGGCTCGTTGGCCCCGGTGATCCACGCGGTGCCGGGGACGACGCGGGGGTCGACGAGGTAGCGGATGCCCGAGGGGCTGTCGGCGCCGAGCACCTGCGGGCCGATGTAGCCCTTGACCAGCTCTGGGTGCTCCTCGAACGCGGTGAACGGCTCCACCTCGGCCGGGGCGACCTGCGCCTCGAGGCGCTTGGCGTCCACCTCCCGGTCCCCCGGCAGGCCGATCACCAGCGGCTCGCGGGTGCCGTCGGGGTGCACGAGGGTGACGACGACGTTCTTCAGCGTCGACGCGGCCGTGTACCCGGCGTCGGGGAACAGCTGCTGGGCCACCGCCACGAGCGTCTCGATCGTCGGGGTGTCCGGGGTGTCCTCGACGTGCGCCTCGGGCAGCCCGTCCAGCGGGATCGCGTCGGGGACGACGGTGGAGACCGCCTCGACGTTCGCCGCGTAGCCGCCCGGGGACCGGACGAAGGTGTCCTCACCGATCACCGTCGGGTGCAGGAACTCCTCGCTCCGCGAGCCGCCCATCGCCCCGGACATCGCCGAGACGATCACGTACTCCAGCCCCAGCCGGTCGAAGATCCGGATGTAGGCGTCGCGGTGGGCCGCGTAGGACTTGTCCAGCCCGGCGTCGTCGACGTCGAAGGAGTAGCTGTCCTTCATCGTGAACTCGCGCCCGCGCAGCAGCCCGGCCCGGGGCCGCGCCTCGTCGCGGTACTTGGTCTGGATCTGGTAGAGCGACAGCGGGAGGTCCTTGTACGACGAGTACAGGTCCTTCACCAGGAGCGTGAACATCTCCTCGTGCGTGGGCCCGAGCAGGTGGTCCACCCCGCGGCGGTCCGTGAGCCGGAACAGGTTGTCGCCGTACTCGGTCCACCGGCCGGTCGCCTCGTAGGGCTCCCGCGGCAGCAGCGCCGGGAAGTGCACCTCCTGCGCGCCCATCGCGTCCATCTCCTCGCGGACGACGCGTTCGACGTTGCGGAAGACCCGGTAGCCCAGTGGCAGCCAGGTGAAGCCGCCCGGCGCGGCCCGCCGGATGTAGCCGGCCCGGACCAGCAGGCGGTGGCTCGGGACCTCGGCGTCGGCCGGGTCGTCGCGCAGGGTGCGCAGGAACAGGGAGGACATCCGCAACAGCACGCGACCATTGTCGGCCTCCGGTCTACCGGGCGGCGGACGGGGTCGGCACCGCCGGGCCCGGCCGGGGGGTGGCCGGGCCCGGCGGTGGATCCGGGGGGACCGATCAGTCGTCGTCGCCGCCGCGGCCGCGGCCACGGCCGTGCCCGGAGTCGTCGGAGTCGTCGTCGGAACCGGAGTCGTCGACCCGCCCGTCGGAGTCGTCGACGGCGGGGCTGCTGCCGGCCGGCGCGGTGCTGACCGGCGCACTGCTGGGCGAGTCGTCGCCGCCCCGGCCCCGGCCCCGGCCGTCGTCCCGGGGACCCTCGACGAGGAACTGCGGGCCCCCGTCGACACAGGCGACCGTGATCTCGACCTTCTGGGTGCCGTTCTCGAACTCCACCTCGCCGGGGTCGGACGAGTCGTCGAGCCACCAGCCGGCCGTCGGCGCGCTGGCCAGGGAGAGGCCGGCCGCGTCGCAGGACGCGTACACGGTGCCGGCCACGGTGGCCTGCTCGGCCGTCACGGGGGCCGGTTCCGGAGCCGGCGCGGGTTCCGGAGCCGGGGCCGGGGTCTCGGTGGGTGCCGGAGACGAGCCGGTCGAGGAGGCCGACGGGCTCCCGGTGGCCGACACCAGCTGCGTGCCGGCCGCCCCGCCGGCGTCCACGAACGACACGGCGAGCAGGCCGAGGCCGACGGCGGCCGCCGCCGAGGCGGTCCACAGGGCTCCGAAGGCGACGGTGTGCTTCACAGGACCGACCCTGTCGCCGCTCCGGTTAAGGCCACGCCAAGAGGGTGACAAGGGCGGCCCCGGAACTCATCCCCCTGAGTGGGGGAAGCCCGGATCGGCGCCGGACGGCGCTAACTTCCAGCCGTGGCACAACTCCTGGTCGTGGAGGACGACGAGCGCATCCGCACCGCCCTGATCCGGGCGCTGCGCGAGCGCGGGCACGCCGTGAGGTCGGCCGGCACCGCGCTGGCCGGGCTGCAGCTGGCCGTGGAGGAGCGCCCGGACCTCGTCGTCCTGGACCTCGGGCTGCCCGACCTCGACGGCGGCGAGCTGCTGCGGATGCTGCGCGCGGTGTCCGCGGTGCCGGTCATCGTCGCCACGGCGCGGGACGACGACAGCAGCGTGGTGCGGGCCCTGGACGCCGGCGCCGACGACTACGTGGTGAAGCCCTTCTCGGCCGGCCAGCTCGAGGCCCGCATCCGCGCCGTGCTGCGCCGCGCCTCGGACGCGGACGCCGGGCCGGCCGCGGTCACCGTCGGCGACCTGACCGTCGACCCGCGCAGCCGGCGGGTCACCGTGGCCGGGCGTGCCGTGGAGCTCTCCCCCAAGGAGTTCGACCTGCTGGCCTTCCTGGCCGCCCGCGCCGGCACCGTGGTGTCCAAGCGGGAGCTGCTCACCGAGGTGTGGCAGCTGCCCTACGGCGGGTCGGACAAGACCGTCGACGTCCATCTCTCCTGGCTGCGCCGCAAGCTCGGGGAGTCCGCCGCCGAGCCGCGGCTGCTGCAGACCATCCGCGGCGTGGGCGTCCGGCTGGCCGAGCCCGAGCCGTGAGGCAGCGGATCACGCTGCTGGTGGCGGCCACGACCTCGGTCGTGCTGCTGGCGTTCCTGCTGCCGGCCGCGCTGCTGGTCTCCCGGGTGGCCGAGGCGCGCGCGATGGACACCGCCCAGGCCCAGCTGCAGTTGCTGGTCCCGACCGTGGGCTTCGACGAGCGCGACGAGGTCGCGGCCGCCCTGGTCGGCGCCTCCGGGAACGGCCGGAGCGTGGGGGTGCGCTGGACCGACGGCGCGTGGCTCGGCGCCGAGGGCCGGCTCGGCGACGACGCGTCCCCGGACAGCGCCGCGGTCGTCCCCGCCGACGACGGGACGTACCTGCTGCAGCCGGTCCGGCGCGGGGACGGCGGGACCGCGGTCATCGAGGTCTTCGTCCCCGAGGGCGAGCTGCGCGCCGGGGTCGCCCGCACCTGGCTGGTCCTGGCCGGCCTCGGCGCCATCCTGCTGGTGCTCGCGCTCGTGGTGGCCGACCGGCTGGCCCGCTCGCTGACCCGGCCGATCACCGACCTCGCGGGCACCGCGCACCGGCTCGGCAGCGGCGACCTCGCCGCCCGGGTCACGCCGGCCGGGCCGGACGAGGTCCGCGACGTGGGAACGGCGCTCAACCGGCTGGCCGGGCGGATCGGCGAGCTGCTGGCCGCCGAGCGGGAGGCCGCGGCCGACCTCGCCCACCGCCTCCGCACGCCGCTCACCGCCCTCCGGCTCGACGTCGAGGCCCTGCCCCCCGGCGAGCGGGAGCGGCTGGTCGACGACGTCGACGCGCTCAGCCGCGGGATCGACGAGGTGATCAGCGAGGCGCGGCGCACGGTGCGCGAGGGCCTGGGCGCCGGCTGCGACGCGAGCGCCGTCGTGGGCGAGCGGGTGCGGTTCTGGTCGGTGCTGGCCGAGGAGGAGCACCGCGCCGTCACCGTCGCTCTCGCCGAGGGCCCGCTGGCGGTGCGGGTGGCCGCCGCGGACCTGGGGGCCGCCGTCGACGCGCTCCTCGGCAACGTCTTCGCCCACACCCCGGAGGGCACCGGCTTCCGGGTCGCCGTCCGGCCGCGGAACGGCGGTGGCGCGGAGGTGACCGTCGCGGACGAGGGACCGGGCCTGCCGCCGTCCGCGCTGGACCGCGGGCACAGCGGCGCGGGCTCCACCGGTCTCGGGCTGGACATCGCCCGGCGCACCGCGGAGGGCTCCGGCGGGGCGCTGCGGGCCACGTCCTCCCCCGCGGGCACCGAGGTCACCCTCGAGCTCGGCCCGCCGGCCGGTCAGTAGACGCGGCCGCGCAGGAGCGTCAGCCGCGGCCGGGCGAGCACGTCGAGGTCGGCCCGCGGGTCGCCGTCGTAGACCACGAGGTCGGCCGGGGCGCCCTCCTCGACGCACGGCAGCCCGAGCCAGTCACGGGCGGCCCACGAGGCCGCGGCCAGCGCCGCCTCCTCCGGCAGCCCGGCGTCGGCCAGCGCGCGGACCTCGTCGGCGATCCGGCCGTGCGCGACGCCGCCGCCCGCGTCGGTGCCGGCGAACACCGGTACGCCTGCCTCGAACGCCGCCCGCACGACCGCCCCCGACCCGGCGTGCAGCCGCCGCATCGTGCTCGCGTAGGCGGGGAACCGCTGCTCCCCCGCCGCGGCGAAACCGGGGAAGTTCTCGACGTTGACCAGCGTCGGGACGACGGCGGTGCCGCGGGCGGCCATCTCGCCGACGAGGTCCTCGGTCAGCCCGGTGCCGTGCTCGATGCAGTCGATGCCCGCGCGGATCAGGTCGGGCAGGGCGTCGGTGCCGAAGGTGTGCGCGGTGACCCGGGCACCCTCCGCGTGGGCGGCCGCGATGGCCTCGGCGATCGCGTCGGCCGGCCACTCGGGGGCGAGGTCGCCGGCGCCGCGGTCGATCCAGTCCCCCACCAGCTTCACCCAACCGTCGCCGCGGCGGGCCTGCACCCGCGTCTCGGCGGCGAGGTCGGCCGGCTCGAGCTCGATCGCCATCCCCGGGATGTAGCGGCGGGTCCGGGCCAGGTGCCGGCCGGCGCGGATGATGCGGGGCAGGTCCGGCTCGGCGTCCAGGGCGCGGGTGTCGACCGGGGAGCCGCAGTCCCGGAGCGCGAGCACGCCGGCCGCCCGCTCGGTCAGCGCCTGCTCCCGGAGGCCGGCGAGGTCCTCGACGTGCGCGCCCCCCGGGCCGACGCCCACGTGGCAGTGCGCGTCGACCAGGCCGGGCAGCAGCCAGCCGCCGCGGGACACCGTCTCGGCGCCGGGGACGGGGTCGAACGTGAGCCGCCCGTCGCGCACCCAGACGTCGCGGTGCTCCGCCTCGGGCAGGAGCACGCCGGTCAGGTGCAGCGGTGCCGATCCGCCCGTCCGCCCCGTCATCTCAGCGGCCGGGCTGCTCGTCCCCCGGCTGGTCGAACCTCAGCTTGGTGAGGTCGGGCAGCCCCTGGCCGTTGGCGAGGCCTGGCGGCAGCGCCGGCATGCCCCCGCCGCCGGGGAGGCCGCCGGGCAGTCCGCCGGGGAAGCCAGCGCCCGGCGGGAGGCCCGGAGCGCCCATCGGCCGGCGGGCGGGCCCGCCCTTGCCCTTCCCCTTGCCCTTCTTGCCCTTCTTCGACTGGGCCTGCATCTGCCGGCCGCGGGCCTTCTTCGACATGGGGCCCATGCCCGGCAGGCCCATGCTGCCGGCCATCTGGCCCATCATCTTCTGGGCCTGGGCGAAGCGCTCCAGCAGCTGGTTGACCTCGGTGACGGTCACGCCCGACCCGTTGGCGATGCGCACCCGGCGCGAGGCGTTGATGATCTTGGAGTCGACCCGCTCCTGCGGCGTCATCGAGCGGATGATCGCCGCGGTGCGGTCGAGGTCGCGGTCGTCGACCTGCTTGAGCTGCTCCTTCATCGCGCCGGCGCCGGGCAGCATGCCGAGCAGGTTGGCGATCGGGCCCATCTTGCGGATGGCGATCATCTGCTCGAGGAAGTCCTCGAGCGTGAAGCCCTCCCGCGAGGCGAGCTTGCCGGCCATCTTCTCGGCCTGGTCGGCGTCGAAGGCCTGCTCGGCCTGCTCGATGAGCGTGAGGACGTCGCCCATCCCGAGGATGCGGGAGGCCATCCGCTCGGGGTGGAAGACGTCGAAGTCGGTCAGCTTCTCGCCGGTGGAGGCGAACATGATCGGCTGGCCGGTCACGTAGCGGACCGAGAGCGCCGCGCCACCGCGGGCGTCGCCGTCGAGCTTGGTGAGGACGACGCCGCTGAAGCCCACGCCGTCGCGGAACGCCTCGGCGGTGGTGACGGCGTCCTGACCGATCATCGCGTCGACGACGAACAGCGTCTCGTCCGGCTGCACGGCGTCGCGGATGCCGGCGGCCTGCGCCATCAGCTCCGCGTCGATGCCCAGGCGGCCGGCGGTGTCGACCACGACGACGTCGTGCATGGTCCGGCGGGCGTGCTCGATGGAGTCGGCGGCCACCCGGATCGGGTCGCCGACGCCGTTGCCGGGCTCGGGCGCGAAGACGTCGACCCCGGCCTGGCCGGCGACGATCGACAGCTGGTTGACCGCGTTGGGGCGCTGCAGGTCGGCGGCCACGAGCAGCGGCGTGTGGCCCTGCGCCTTCAGCCAGCGGCCCAGCTTGCCGGCCAGCGTCGTCTTACCGGAGCCCTGCAGACCGGCCAGCATGATGACCGTCGGGGACTGCTTGGCGTAGCGCACCCGCCGGGTCTCGCCGCCGAGGATCTCGACGAGCTCCTCGTTGACGATCTTGATGACCTGCTGGGCGGGGTTGAGTGCCTGCGAGACGTCGGCGCCCCGCGCCCGCTCCTTGACCGCGGTGATGAAGGCCCGCACCACGGGCAGGGCCACGTCGGCCTCGAGCAGCGCGATGCGGATCTCGCGCGCGGTGGCGTCGATGTCGGCGTCGGTCAGCCGGCCCTTGCCGCGCAGGCCGCTGAAGACCTTGTCGAGGCGGTCGGAGAGGGTCTCGAACACAGCACGTCCTCAGCAGTTCTCGCGGGCGCGGCCGGCCGGTCGACCGACCGGCTGCTCGGCTGCCGGCACCGGGAGGACCCCGGGGCCGTCGCGCCACCTCCGGTCCAGCCTAACGAGCGCCGCCGCAGTGCGGCCCCCTGCAGGGTCCCGCCGTGAGCGTGC
Organism: Geodermatophilus sp. CPCC 206100; assembly: GCF_048569675.1. Classification (NCBI taxonomy): domain Bacteria; kingdom Bacillati; phylum Actinomycetota; class Actinomycetes; order Geodermatophilales; family Geodermatophilaceae; genus Geodermatophilus; species Geodermatophilus sp. CPCC 206100. Next base: position 59,244 of record NZ_JAQISV010000010.1, on the reverse strand, counting down.
GAGGGGCGGGGGCAGGGGGTCCTCTCTCAGGCGGCGCGGTGGGTGAGGACGGCGACGGCGGCCACGTCCCCGCCGGTCACGACCGCGGCGCCGCAGTCGGCGCAGGCCCACTCGGGGCACTCCGCGCCGTCCTCGGTGTGACCGTCGACGCACGGCGGCTGCACGAACTCCCGGTCGTCGCCGCAGGCCGCGCAGCACCAGACGCGCCCCTCGGCGGAGGCGAGCTCGAAGGACCGGTCGGACACGTGCGGTTCCCTCCCCGTTCGGTGGAACCGTTCCGTCCCACTCCTCCCGACGGTGACACGGGGTACCGACAGATGCGGGACGTCAGCCCGGCGTGTTCCCCGCGACCGGCTCGGGCACCGCACCGCGGACGGCGGCGACGAGCGCCGCCTCCACGCGGGCCCGCTGGTCGGCGTCGATCGGCGTGCCCGAGGGGTTGCACACGTAGAAGTGGTCGGCCGCGTCGGCGCCGAGGGTCTCGATGCGGGCCGACGTGACGTCCAGCCCCTCGGCCGCGAGCGCGGCGGTGAGCCGGTACAGCAGCCCGGCGCGGTCGCCGGCCCGGACCTCGACGATCCCGGTGGCGTCGCCGGTCACCTCGTTGTTGTGCCACGCGATGCGCGGCGGTGTCGCGCGGACGCCGTCCTGCCGGTAGTCCGCCTCGCGCTGTTGCAGCCGCTCGGCCAGGGGCAGCGTCCCCTCGAGGGCGGCCCGGACCGCGTCGGCGAGGATCGACGCCACCGGCGCCCGCCCGAACCGCGGCCGCACCGCGAACACCGCGGTGGCCCGGCCGTCGACGGTGTTCACCTTGGCCGCCCGCACGTCCAGCTGGTTGAGCGCCAGGACCCCGGCCAGCCGGCTGAACAGCCCGTGCCGGTCGGGGGCGACGAACGTCACCTGCTGGCCGTCGGCGACGTCCTCCACCCCGACCGCGACGTCGGCGCCCCCACCCGGCAGGCCGGAGCACTCGGTGCTGACCTGCGGCGCGCCCGGGTGCAGCACCGGCTCCGGCTCGCGGCTCGGCGCGCCGTCCAGCCGGCCGTGCACCCGGGCGACGAGCGCGGCGACCAGGTGGGCCTTCCACGGGGACCACGCCGAGGCGCTCGTCGCGGCGCCGTCGGCCTGCGCCAGGGCGTGCAGCAGCTGCAGCAGCTCCGGGTCGGAGCCGATGGTGGCCGCGACGCGGTCGATGGTCGCGGGGTCGTCGATGTCGCGGCGGGTGGCGGTGTCGGGCAGCAACAGGTGGTGGCGCACCATCGCGGCCAGCGTCGCGACGTCGGCCTCGGAGAACCCCATGCGGGTGGCGATCGCCGCCGCGACCGGCTCCCCGACGACGCTGTGGTCGCCCGGCCAGCCCTTGCCGATGTCGTGCAGCAGCGCCCCGACCAGGAGCAGGTCCGGCCGGTCGACGTCCCGGGTGAGCTCCGCGGCGGCCGCGGCGGCCTCGACCAGGTGCCGGTCGACGGTGAACCGGTGCCACGGGTGGCGCTGCGGCAGCGACCGGACCCGGTCCCACTCCGGCAGCAGTCGCGACAGCAGCCCCTCCTGGTCCAGCTGCTCCAGCACCGCGACGGCCGGGCGGCCGCTGGCCAGCAGCCGCAGGAACGACCAGCGGACCTCCGCGGGCCACGGCTCCGGCACCGGCGGGGAGTGCACCGCGAGCACCTTGAGCGTGTACGGCGAGAGCAGCAGGTCCGCCCGGGCCGCGGCGGCCGCGCCGCGCAGCACGAGCCCGGGGTCGGCGGCGGGGCGGGCGTCCCGGGCGAGCACGACCTCGTCGCCCTGCCGCACCACGCCCTCGGCCAGCGGTTCCCGGCGCACCCGCCGGTACCGCGCGCGCGGACGGCGGACCAGCGTCGCCTCGACCCGCCGCCACGTCTCGTCGGCGACGAACGCCAGCCGCCGCCCGGCCAGGCTCACCTCGCGCAGCAGCGCGTCCTCGTCGGCCAGCCCGAGGGCGACGGCGACCGGCCGCTGCTCCTGGCGGACCAGCACGTCGCCGGCCCGGCCGGAGCGGCGGCGCAGCTCGTCACGGACGTCGAGCAGGAACGCGTAGGCCTGCTCGGCCTCGGCGGAGAGCTCGTCGGCGAGCTGGGCGGCGGCCATCGCGCGCAGCACCTGACCCTCGCGGAGCCCGCCGTAGGCCTCCTTCAGGTCCGGCTCGAGCAGGAAGGCCAGCTCCCCCACCTGCCGGGCCCGGCCGCGCCTCAGGTCCCGCAGCTGGGGCAGCAGCCGGGACGCCGACTGCCGCCAGCTGGCCAGCGTGGCGCTGCGCAGCGCGGCGGCGGGGGCGGCGTCCCCGGCGACCAGCCGGGCGTCGAGCAGCCCCAGGCCGGCCTTGACGTCGGTGGAGGCCACGCCGACCGCCTCGGCAACGGTGCGCACCGAGTGGTCCAGGCGCAGCCCGGCGTCCCAGATCGGGTACCAGACCGCGTCCGCGAGGGCGGCGATCTCCGGCCGCCCGTCGTGCACCAGGACCAGGTCCAGGTCCCCGTGCGGCGGGAACTCGCGGCGGCCCAGGCTGCCGACCGCGACCAGGGCGACCCCCTCGGTGCCGGTGCGGGGAGGCGGTGCGCCGCGGCGCGGCCGCGGAGCCGGCGTCCCGGCCGCGGCCTCGCCCAGCAGGCCGGCCAGCCAGGCGTCGAGCACCTCGCCCCGTTGCGCCCGCGGCAGCGCGGGCAGCGACCCGGTGTCCAGCACGTCTCCCCCTCTGGTTGCTCCTGGCCGACGAGAAAGGACCTCCCTGCCCCCCACCGCTCGCAGGCTCGCGGCGGGCCCCTGCAGGGAGGCCGCCGGGGCTACAGGGCGTCGGCGCCGCGCTCGCCGGTGCGGACCCGGACGATCTCGTCGATCGTCGTCACCCAGACCTTCCCGTCGCCGATCTGCCCGGTGGAGGCCGCCTCGACGATGGCGTCCACCACGCGGGCGGCGTCGAACTCCCCGACGACGACCTCGATGCGCACCTTCGGGACGAAGTCCACCTGGTACTCCGCGCCGCGGTAGACCTCGGTGTGGCCGCGCTGGCGGCCGAAGCCCTGGACCTCGCTGACGGTGAGCCCGGCGATGCCGATGAGCTCGAGGGCGTTCTTGACGTCGTCCAGCTTGAACGGCTTGACGATGGCGGTGACGAGCTTCATGCCCGGACCCCTTCCGTGTCGCGAGTGGTGTCGGTGCGCGCCGTGCCCTGCGCCGGGTCCTGCGCCAGGGCGCGCGCCTGGCCGCTCAGTGGTGCGGTGGAACCGCTGCCGCCCAGAGAGGCGAAGTCGTACCCCGACTCGGCGTGCACGACCGTGTCGATGCCGGTGACCTCGTCCTCCTCGGTCAGGCGGAAGCCGATCGTCTTCTGGATGGCGAAGCCGATCACCAACGTGAGGACGAAGGAGAAGACCAGGACGGCGACCGCGCCGACGACCTGCCGCCACAGCTGGTCGACGCTACCGCCGAAGAGGAGGCTCTCCACACCCGCGGGGGCGTCCGGGTCGGCGACGAAGCCGATGAGGATGGTGCCGACCAGGCCACCGACCAGGTGGACGCCGACGACGTCGAGCGAGTCGTCGTAGCCGAACCGGTACTTCAGGCCCACGGCCAGGGCGCACAGGGCGCCGGCGACCGCGCCGACGATGATCGCGCCGACCGGCGACACCGCGGAACAGGCGGGGGTGATGGCGACCAGGCCGGCGACCACACCGGAGGCGGCGCCCAGCGAGGTGGAGTGCCCGTCCCGCAGCTTCTCCACCAGCAGCCAGGCGAGCGTGGCGGCCCCGGTGGCGACGAGCGTGTTGACCCAGGCGACGGCGGCGGTGTTGTTCGCCGCGACGGCGGAGCCGGCGTTGAACCCGAACCAGCCGAACCAGAGCAGGCCCGCGCCGATCATGACCAGCGGCAGGTTGTGCGGGCGCATCGCCTCCCGGCCGAAGCCGCGGCGCTTGCCGAGCACCAGCGCCAGCGCCAGGCCCGCCGCACCGGCGTTGATGTGCACCGCGGTGCCGCCGGCGAAGTCGATCGCGGCGAGGTTGTTCGCGATCCAGCCGCCGGTGTGGGTGATCACGCCGTCGTCGCCGGTGAGGGTGAAGTCGAAGACCCAGTGCGCGACCGGGAAGTAGACGATCGTCGCCCAGATGCCGGCGAAGACCATCCACGAGCCGAACTTGGCGCGGTCGGCGATGGCGCCGGAGATGAGCGCGACGGTGATGATCGCGAAGACCGCCTGGAACCCGACGAAGGCCATCGCCGGCAGGCCGCCCGCCTCGGAGGTGACGTCCTCCATCAGCCCGGCGAGGCCGAAGAACTCGGCCGGGTTGCCGAGCAGCCCCCCGCCCACGTCGTCCCCGAAGGCGACGGAGTAGCCGTAGAGGACCCACAGGACGCTGATCAGCGCCAGGGCTCCGAAGCTCATCATCATCATGTTGAGCACGCTCTTCGCGCGGACCATGCCGCCGTAGAAGAGGGCCAGGCCTGGGGTCATCAGCAGCACGAGCGCCGCGCTGGTGAGGATCCAGGCGGTGTCGCCGGTGTTGACCACGGCAACCTCCTGAGGTGGGTCGTGGGCCGGGGCGGCCGCAACGGGGTGGCGGACCGGCGCACGGGGTGCGCCGGGTGGGTTGCGCTCCGCGGCGGGTGGACCGACGGGGAGCGACGCGGCGTTCACGGTGCCGTCGTCCTGTTTCCCCTGAGCGCGCGACGCTGTTTCCGGGCGGTGAACTCCGCTCCGCGTGTCCCCGCCTCGTGTTCCAGCCGTGTTGCGCGGCCCGTGCCGGTGGCGTGCAGCACACCCGGACGGGCTTGTTGCGACTGGTGTGCACTTGCCAATCGACTGCAATAAGGTCGCCCCTGGTCGCCCGCCGGAGGCGACGTCCGCGAGGAGGCACCGTGCACGTACCCGACGGGTTCCTGGACGCCCCGACGTCCGTCGCGACCGGCGTGGTGGCCGCCGGGGCGGTGGCCGTCGCCCTCCGTGGGGCGCACCGGGAGCTCGACGAGCGCACGGCTCCCCTGGCCGGCCTGACGGCGGCCTTCGTCTTCGCGGTGCAGATGATGAACTTCCCCGTCGGCGCGGGCACCAGCGGCCACCTCATCGGGGGCGCGCTCACCGCCGTCCTGGTCGGGCCGTGGACGGCGGTCCTCTGCATGACCGTGGTCCTGCTGGTCCAGGCCGTCCTGTTCGCCGACGGCGGGCTCACCGCCCTCGGCACGAACGTGACGCTCATGGCCGTGGTCGCGGTCGCCGTCGGGTACGGCGCCTACCGGCTGCTGTCGGCGGTCCTCCCCCGCACCCGGACCGGGGTCCTGGCGGCCGCCGGCGTCGGCGCCTTCCTCTCGGTCCCCGCGGCCGCGCTCGCGTTCGTCGGCCTGTTCGCCGTCGGCGGCGTCGCCGACGTCCCGATCGGCACCGTCGCCGCCACGATGGGCGGGGTCCACCTGCTCATCGGCATCGGCGAGGCCCTGATCACCGTCGCCGTCCTCGCCGCCGTCCTCGCCGTGCGGCCCGACCTCGTCTGGGGCGCGCGCTCCCTCCGCGCCGCGACGCCCCTGGCCCCGCGTCCCACCACGCCTGCTGGAGGTCCCCGATGACCAGGTCCCGGCGCACGACCGGCCTCCTCCTCGTCGGCCTGCTGGCCGCGCTGCTGGTGGCCGGGGTGGGCAGCTACTACGCGAGCTCGCACCCCGACGGCCTGGAGTGGTCGGCCGAGCAGGAGGGCTTCCTCGACACGGCCCGCGACAGCGCCGCGGCCGACTCTCCGCTGGCCGACTACGCCGTGGCCGGGGTCGACGACGGCCGGCTGTCCGGCGGGCTGGCCGGGGTCATCGGCGTCGCCGTCACCCTGGTCGTGGCCGGCGGGCTGACCCTGCTGGTGCGCCGGCGCAGCGCCGACCCCGCGGACGCGACCCGCTGACGTGGGTGCCGGGCACGGCGGCGCGCTGGGCGCCGCCTACGTCGCCGGGGCGAGCTCGGTGCACCGGCTGGAGCCGCACCTGAAGCTGGTCGCGGTCCTCGGCTTCGCGGTCGTGGTGGTGGCGACGCCGGTGCACGCCGCGTGGGCGTGGGGCGCCTACGCCGGCTACCTGGCCCTGGTGCTCGGCACGGCGGCCGTCGCCGGACTGCGGCCGGGACGCCTGGTCCGGGGCCTCGCCGTGGAGACCCCCTTCGTGCTGTTCGCGCTGCTCCTACCGGTGGTCGCCCAGGGGCCGCGGGTGGAGGTCGGCGGGCTGTCCCTGTCGCAGAGCGGGCTGGTGGCGGCCGGCGGGCTGCTGGCCAAGGCGACGTTGTCGGTGCTGGCCGCCACCGTCCTCGCGGCCACCACCGAGCCGCGGGCGCTGCTGCGCGGCCTGGAGCGGCTGCGGCTGCCGCCGGTGCTGGTGCAGATCCTCTTCTTCATGGTCCGCTACGCCGACGTGGTCGGCGGCGAGCTGCGCCGGATGCGCGTGGCCCGGGAGTCGCGCGGGTTCCGCGGCCGCCACCTCGGCGCGCTGCGAGTGCTCGGCCCGGCCGCCGGGTCGCTGTTCATCCGGTCCTACGAGCGCGGCGAGCGGGTGCACCTGGCGATGCTGTCGCGCGGCTACACCGGCCGGCTGCCCACCGGCCCGGCGGCCGCCGTGCCCGCCTCCGCCTGGCTGACCGCGCTCGTCCTGCCGCTGGCCGCAGGCGCCGTCCTGGCGTCTGGTCTGCTTCTCGGGTGACCGCACCACCCCCGTCCCTGGTCGTCGACGACCTCGCCTTCGCCTACCCCGACGGGCACCAGGCGCTGTTCGGGGTGGACCTGCGGATCGAGCAGGGCGAGCGGGTGGCGCTGCTCGGCCCCAACGGCGCCGGCAAGACGACGCTCGTGCTGCACCTCAACGGCATCCTGCGCGCCGGCCGGGGCACCGTCACCGTGGCGGGGCTGCCCGTGGACCGCGCGCACCTGCAGGAGGTGCGGCGCCGGGTCGGCGTGGTCTTCCAGGACCCCGACGACCAGCTGTTCATGCCGACCGTCGGGGAGGACGTCGCCTTCGGGCCGCGCAACCTGGGCCTGCCCGAGGCCGAGGTCGCCGCCCGGGTCGCCGCCGCGCTGGAGCAGGTGGGGATGACCGGGGTGGCCGACCGTCCGCCGCACCACCTGTCCTTCGGCCAGCGCCGCCGGGTCGCCGTCGCCACCGTGCTGTCGATGCACCCGGAGATCCTGGTGCTCGACGAGCCGTCGTCGAACCTGGACCCGGCCGGGCGGCGGGAGCTGGCCGAGGTCCTGGAGGCGCTGCCGGTGACCGTGCTGATGGTGACCCACGACCTGCCCTACGCCCTGCAGCTGTGCCGGCGGTCGGTGGTGCTCGACGGCGGCGTGGTGGTGGCCGACGGGCCGACCCGCGAGCTGCTGGCCGACACCGGGCTGCTGGCCCGGCACCGGCTGGAGCTGCCCTACGGCTTCGACCCGACGACCGTGCCCTGAGGCCCGGGCGCTCCCTCAGCCGACGACCGCACTGGTCGGCTTCCGCCCCCGGTCCGCTCCTCGCTCGCTGGTGCTCGCTGCGATGCTCCCGACGGCGTCAGCCGACGAGCGCCTCGGCGAAGGCCTGCGGCTCGAACGGCGCGAGGTCGTCGGCGCCCTCGCCCAGCCCCACCAGCTTCACCGGGATGCCCAGCTCGCGCTGCACCGAGACGACGATGCCCCCCTTGGCGGTGCCGTCGAGCTTGGTGAGGACGACGCCGGTGACGGTGACGGCGTCGGTGAACACGCGGGCCTGCACCACGCCGTTCTGACCGGTCGTCGCGTCCAGGACCAGCAGCACCTCGGTCACCGGCGACTGCTTCTCCACGACCCGCTTGATCTTGCCCAGCTCGTCCATCAGGCCGCCCTTGGTGTGCAGGCGGCCGGCGGTGTCGACGACCACCGTGTCCACCTCGGCCTCCACCCCGATGCGCACCGCCTCGAAGGCGACCGACGCCGGATCGGCCCCCTCGCGGCCGCGCACGGTCAGGACGCCGACCCGCTCGCCCCAGGTCTCCAGCTGGTCGGCGGCCGCGGCGCGGAACGTGTCGGCCGCGCCGAGGACGACGCTCTTGCCGTCCCCCACCAGGACGCGGGCGATCTTCCCCACGGTCGTGGTCTTGCCCGCGCCGTTGACGCCGACGACGAGGACGACGCCCGGGCGGCCGTCACGCCGGTCGACGCCGAGGGTGCGGTCCAGGTCCGGCCCGAGGACGGCGGACAGCTCCCGCACCAGGAGCGCGCGCAGGTCGCTGCCCGACGCGGTGGCCAGCACCATCGACTGGGTGCGCAGCCGCTCGACGATCTGCGTGGTGGCGGCGACCCCGACGTCGGCGGCCAGCAGGGTCTCCTCGACCTCCTCCCAGTCGTCCTCGGTCAGCCGCTCCCGAGCGAGCACGGTGAGCAGCCCGCGGCCCAGCGAGGACTGCGAGCGGGCCAACCGGGACCGCAGCCGCACCAGCCGGCCGGCCGACGGCGGCGGGGTCTCGAAGAGCAGCCCGGGCTCGGGTTCGGCCGGCGGCAGCTCCGTCGGCGGGGCGGGCGGCTCTGCGGTCTCCGGCGGCAGGCCGAGGCCGGACGCGGTCGACCCCGACGGCGGCGACTCCTCGGTCGGCGCCGGTGCCGGCGGGCGCGGACGGGTCAGGGTCGTGCCGGCGGTGGCGTCGTCGTCCAGGCGGGTGGTGCGACGACCACGGCCGACCAGCAGGCTGATCCCCGTGACCAGGGCGACGACGAGGATCGCGACCGCGATCAGCACGAACTCCATGGCCCCCAGTCTCCCAGGCGACGCACAGCGGGGACTGGGCGGAACCCAGGTCCGTGAGCGACGCTGAGCGGCATGCCCCTGCCCGGCCGGGACTCCCCGGTGCTCCTGCTCGGTCCGCTGCTCCGCCACGTCGACCCCGTGTCGGCCACGGTGTGGGTGGAGACCGACCGGCCCTGCGAGGTCGCGGTGCTCGACCGCCGCGCCCGCACCTTCGCCGTCGGCGGGCACCACTTCGCCCTGGTCGTCGTCGAGGGGCTGGAGCCGGGGAGCGCGACCCCGTACGACGTCCGCCTGGACGGCGAGCGGGTCTGGCCGGACGCCGCCTCCCCCTTCCCACCCAGCCGCATCCGCACGCCGGGGCGCCCTGGGCCCTTCCGGATCGCCTTCGGCTCCTGCCGGTACGCCACCCCGAGCACCGTCGACCTCGCCGAGGGCATCCCGCCCGACGCGCTGGACACCTACGCCGTGCGGCTGGCCGAGCAGTCCGAGGACAGCTGGCCGGACGCCCTGGTGCTGCTCGGCGACCAGGTCTACGCCGACGAGCTGACGACGCCCACCCGCCAGTGGCTCGAGCTGCGCCGGCGCGAGCGCGCGCCGGAGGACACCCAGGTCGCGGACTTCGAGGAGTACACCCGGCTCTACGCCGAGTCGTGGAGCGATCCGCACGTGCGCTGGCTGCTGTCGACGATCCCGTCCTCGATGATCTTCGACGACCACGAGATGATCGACGACTGGAACACGTCGGCCGCCTGGCGCCGCGAGGTCACCGGCCAGCAGTGGTGGCGCGACCGGATCGCGGGCGGCCTGGTCAGCTACTGGGTCTACCAGCACCTGGGCAACCTGAGCCCGCGCGAGCTGGCCGAGAACCGGACGTGGCAGGCGGTGCAGGAGTCCCCGGGGGACGCCGAGCCGGTGCTGCGGGCGATGGCCGAGGCCGCCGACGCCGACCCCCGCACCGTCCGCTGGAGCTACGTGCGGCACTGGGGTGACGCGCGGATGGTCATGGTCGACAGCCGGGCCGGGCGGGTGCTGGACGAGCAGGCGCGGCGGATGGTCGACGACGCGGAGTTCGCCTGGGTCGAGGCGGCGGTGCGCCAGGCGGCCGACGAGGGCGTCGAGCACGTCGTCCTCGGCACGTCGCTGCCGTGGCTGCTGCCGCACGCCATCCACGACATCGAGCGGTGGAGCGAGACGCTCAACGGCCGGCACCTGGGCCGGCCGCTGGGGTGGGTGTCGGAGAAGCTGCGGCAGGCCGCCGACCTCGAGCACTGGGCGGCGTTCGGCGACTCCTTCGAGCGCCTGGGCCGGCTGCTCGTGGCGCTGGCCCGCGGCGACCACGGCCGCCCGCCGGCGACCGCGCTGGTGCTCTCCGGCGACGTCCACCACGCCTACGCGGCTGAGCTCGTGCAACCCGAGCAGCTCACCACGCGGGTGCACCAGCTCACCGTGTCCCCGCTGCACAACCAGGCACCGCACCCGATCAAGGTCGGCTTCCGGATCGGGTGGAGCCGCTGGGCGCGGCGGCTCATGTCGGGCATGGCGCGGCTGGCCCGGGTCCGCCCCACCGAGCTCGAGTGGGAGAAGGCCGCCGGCCCGTACTTCGGCAACCAGCTCGGGGAGCTGGTCCTCGACGGCCGCGAGGCGCGCTTCCTCCTGTACGTGAGCGAGCGCGACCGCTCCGGGCGCGAGCAGCTGCGCGGGGTCCTGGACCTGCCGCTGTCCTCCCCCGTCGCCGCGGAGGTGACAGGCTGAGGCCGTGACGCGACCCGCCCCCGGCCCCGGCCAGCCGCCGATCCCCGTCCGCCTGATCACGTTCAACACCCACCACGGCGTCGGGGACGACGGCCGGCACGACCTGCCGCGGCTGGCCAAGGTGCTGGCCGCGGCGGACGCCGACGTCATCTGCCTGCAGGAGGTCGACCGGTACTTCGGCGGGCGCAGCGAGGACGTCGACCAGGCGCTGCTGCTCTCGCGGGCCCTGGACATGCAGCTGGCGTGGGGGCCGGCCATCGACGAGGAGCGGCCGGACACCGACCGGCGCCGCCAGTACGGCAACGCGCTGCTGTCGCGGCTGCCGATCCTGGTCAGCGACGTCCACCCGCTGCCGGGGAGCGGCGAGCCGCGCAGCGCCCTGCGCACGATGCTGGAGCTCGACGGGGGCACGCTGTGGGTGACGACGACGCACCTGAGCACCCGCCCGGTGGAGGACCGCACCGCCCAGATCGCGGCGCTGGCGGAGCTGCACACCGACCCGATGGCGACCGGCGTCCTCGTGGGTGACCTGAACGCCGACCCGGACGCGGGCGAGCTCGACCTGCTCCGGGAGCGGTTCACCGACGCGTGGGAGGTGGCCCCCGGGCGCGAGGACCGGTCCGGCTGGCGGTTCTGGCAGCGCGAGGAGGGGCTCACCCACCCGGCGCGGCACCCGCACCGCCGGATCGACCAGGTGTGGGTGACGGCGGGGGTGGGCGTGACCGGAGCGCACGTCCTCGACGGCGCCGGCGCCTCCGACCACCTCCCGCTGGTGGTCGACCTCGAGGTCGCCTCCGGCGTGTGAACGGGTACAGGAGGCTCTCCCCGCGTCCTCGGCGCCCCGACGCGGGTATGGCCTCCTGTGCCTGGGCCGCTAGGCGGGCTCGGCCTCGCGGAGGCGCTGGCTGATGACCCCGGTGATCCCGTCGCCGCGCATGCTCACGCCGTAGAGGGCGTCGGCGATCTCCATCGTCCGCTTCTGGTGCGTGATGACGATGAGCTGCGAGGTCGAGCGCAGCTGCTCCACGAGGGTCAGCAGCCGGCCGAGGTTGACGTCGTCGAGGGCGGCCTCGACCTCGTCGAGCACGTAGAACGGCGAGGGCCGGGCGCGGAAGATCGCCACCAGCATGGCGACGGCGGTCAGCGAGCGCTCCCCGCCCGACAGCAGCGACAGCCGCTTCACCTTCTTGCCCGGCGGCCGCGCCTCCACCTCGACCCCCGTGGTCAGCATGTCCTCGGGATCGGTGAGGTACAGCCGGCCCGAGCCGCCGGGGAAGAGGGTCGCGAAGACCTGCTCGAACTCCCGCTGCACGTCGGCGAACGCCGAGGCGAAGACGTCGTGGATGCGCTCGTCGACCTCGCGGACGACGGTCAGCAGGTCGCGGCGGGTGGCCTTGAGGTCCTCCAGCTGGGTGGCGAGGAACCCGTGCCGCTCCTCCAGCGCGGCGAACTCCTCCAGCGCCAGTGGGTTGACCTTGCCCAGCGTGGCGAGGTCGCGCTCGGCCTGCGCGGCCCGGCGCTCCTGCGCGGCGCGGTCGTAGGGCACCGGCTCCGGCTCGGGCTCGCCCGCCGCCTCGGCGGCCGCGACCTGGGCGGGGGTGGGCGGCACCGGCGCACCCGGGCCGTACTCGGCCAGCAGGGTCGGCAGGTCGACGCCGTACTCCTCGGCGGCACGCGCCTCGAGCGCCTCGATGCGGTATCGCTGCTCGGCGCGGGCGACCTCGTCGCGGTGCACCTCGTCGGTCAGCCGCTCCTGCTCGGCGGTGGCGGCCCGCACCGCGGCCCGGACCTCGAGCAGCTCGGCCTCGCGGGCGCTGCGTACCCGCGTCAGCTCGTCCCGCTCGGCGGCGGCGCGGGTCAGCGACCCGGCCAGCGCGGTGAGCGCCGCGTCGGCGCCGGCCCGCACCCGCGCCGCGACCCGTGCGCCGCGCTCGCGGGCCAGCCGGGCGGCGGCCGCCTGTTCCCGTGCCGCGCGCTCCTGGCGGGCCTGTCGGCGGAGCGACTCGGCCCGCCCGGCGAGGGCGCGGGCCCGCTCCTCGGCGGTGCGGACGGCCAGCCGCGCCTCGGTCTCCCCCTGGCGGGCGGCGGCGGTCTCCAGCCGCAGCCGGTCGCGCTCGGCGGGGTCGGGCTCCTCCTCGACCGGCGCGGCCTCGGCCTCGGCCAGCCGCTCCTCCAGTCCGGCGAGGGCCGTCTGCGCCTGCTCCAGCGCCTGCTCGGCACGCACCCGGGCGGCCGCGGACCGCTCGGCCTCGGCCGCGGCGGACCGGGCGGCGGCGCCCAGCTCGGCCAGCTGCGCGGCGACCGCGGAGCGGCTGCGGTCGGCGGCCTGGCGCGCGGCCAGCGCCGCGTCGACGTCGGCCGACCGGGCGCGGGCGGTCTCGCGCGCGGCGGTCAGCCGGTCGGCGAGTTCGGCGGCCCGCGTGACGGCGCCGGTCAACTCCCGCTCCGCCTCGTCCACCCGGGCCCGCACCTCCAGGCCCGACGGCGCGTCCGCGGAGCCGCCGACGGCCCAGTCGGCCCCGACGAGGTCCCCGTCGGTGGTGACCGCACGGACCCGCGGGTGGGTGCCGACCAGCGCCACGGCGGCGTCCAGGTCGGGGACGACGGCGACCCGGTCGAGCGCGCGGGCCAGCGCCGGGCCCAGCTCGCCGGGGGCGGTGACCAGGTCCAGCGCCCAGGAGACGCCGCCCGGCAGCTCCGGCCAGCCGTCCCGCGGGAGGGCCGGCAGCCCAGCGGTCACCAGCAGCCCGGCCCGGCCGGCCGAGCCCTCGCGCAGGCTGCGCAGGGCCGCGGCCGCCTCCGCCACCCCGGACACGACGACGGCGTCGGCCATGCCGCCGAGGACGGCGGCCACGGCGAGCTCGGCCCCGGGCGCGACGGCGATCCGCTCGGCCACCGGCCCCAGCACGCCGGGCAGGCCGGCACCGAGCACCGCGGCGGCGCCGTCGGCGGGCGCCAGGCCGAGCGCGAGGGCGTCGCGGCGGGCCTGCCAGGAGGCGCGGTCGCGCTCGGCGGCACGCTCGGCCGCGGTCAGCTCGGTCACCGCCCGCGCCGCCTCGGTGTGCGCGGCGACGGCGTCCTGGTGCGCGGTGACCAGGGAGACGTCGGCGTCCTCGGCGTCGGCGACCTCCGCGCGGCGCGCGGCCAGCCGCTCGGCGGCGACCTCGGCGCGGTCCGTCGCCTCGCCGGCGGCCAGCGCGAGCCGCTCGATCTCCGCCTCGCCGGCCCCGACGCGGGAGCGCGCAGCGGCGACCTGGCCGGAGAGCCGGGCGAGGCCCTCCCGGCGGTCGGCGAGCGCCCGCGCGGCGGCCACCCAGGCCCGCTCGGCGGCGGCGAGGGCGGCCTCCAGCTCGGTGCGGGCGGTGACGGCGGCGGCCAGCCGGCCCCGCTCCGCCTCGAGCCCGGCGGCGAGCTCGGCCTCGGTGGCGGCGATGCGGTCCGCCTCGGCCTCCAGCTGGTCGGGGTCCCGGCCGGCGGCGGTCGCGGTGGGGGCGACCGACAGGTGCCGGTGCCGCTCGGCGGCCAGCTGCGCGATGCCGCGGAACCGCTCGGTCAGCGCCGACAGCCGGTACCAGGTGTCCTGTGCGGTGCCGAGCAGCGGCGCGGAGGCGGCGAGCTGGGCCTCGAGCCCGGACTCACGCCGCGCGGCCTCGCCGAGCTGGGCCTCGACGACCGCACGGCGGCGGCGGGCGGCGGCCTCGTCGGCGACGTCCCGGTCCAGCGCGTCGCGCAGCCGCACGAGGTCGTCGGCGAGCAGCCGCAGCCGGGCGTCGCGCAGGTCGGCCTGGACGCCGGCGGCCCGGCGGGCCACCTCGGCCTGCCGGCCCAGCGGCTTGAGCTGGCGGCGCAACTCGGCGGTGAGGTCCGCGAGCCGGTCGAGGTTGGCCTGCATCGCCTCGAGCTTGCGGAGCGCCTTCTCCTTGCGCTTGCGGTGCTTGAGGACGCCGGCGGCCTCCTCGACGAAGGCCCGCCGGTCCTCGGGGCGCCCGGACAGGACGGCGTCGAGCTGCCCCTGGCCGACGATGACGTGCATCTCGCGGCCGATGCCGGAGTCGCTGAGCAGCTCCTGGACGTCGAGCAGCCGGACCTTGTCGCCGTTGATCTCGTACTCGCTCTCCCCGGAGCGGTACATGCGGCGGGTGATCGACACCTCGGTGTAGTCGATCGGCAGGGCGCCGTCGGCGTTGTCGATGGTGAGGGTGACCTCGGCGCGACCCAGGGCCGCGCGGCCGGCGGTGCCGGCGAAGATGACGTCCTCCATCTTGCCGCCGCGCAGGCTCTTCGCGCCCTGCTCGCCCAGGACCCAGGCGATGGCGTCGACGACGTTGGACTTGCCCGAGCCGTTGGGGCCGACGACGGCGGTGATCCCCGGCTCGAGGCGCAGGGTCGTCGCAGACGCGAAGGACTTGAAGCCCTTCAGCGTCAGGCTCGACAGGTGCATGGAGACGGCCCCCTGCAGGGCCCCGCCGCGAGCGTGCGAGTGGCGGGGGGCAGGGGGTCCTCGATCAGGCGAGCGCCGGCTCGGCGTTCTCGCCGGCCATGCTGAGCAGCTCGTGGGCGATGGCCGCGTCGCGCTGCGCGCGCAGCTCCTGCAGTTCCTGCTCCAGCCGGCGCACCTTGGCCCGCAGAACCGCGTTCTCCTCGGCTACTCGGAGCTCCGCGGGGGCGACGACGTGACCGAACAGGGCCTTGGCCATGGTGACAACGGCCTTTCGCTGCGTTGAGGAGGTGACCTGCGCCCCGTACGACGGTCGGCGCGGTCTGGGTGTTCCCAGGGTGACAGGCCTGGACACGCAGGTCAACGGCCACACTGCAGACCTGCCGTGTCGGGCGTGTGTCACCTTCGTCACGCCGTGGTGAAGCCGCGTCCCCCGCGTTCTGGCTCGTCGCGCACGTCGACGCGCTGCACGGCTCCCGGCGCGGCCGGGCCGTCCAGGTCGGCCAGGACGCCGGCGACCGCGTCGTCGGGCCCCTCGAGGACCACCTCGACGCGACCGTCGGGCAGGTTGGTCGCCGAGCCGGCCAGGCGTGCGGCCTCCGCCCGCCCGCGGACGAACCAGCGGTAGCCGACCCCCTGGACGGCGCCGGACACGAGGGCGACCACCCGTCGCGTCACGACCGGCGGGCTCTCGTCACGAGCGCCGCGCTCTCGGCCGCGGCTGGCAGCGCGGGCAGCTGTAGCTGGAGCGGTTCATGAAGGACTCGCGCACGATCGGCGTCCCGCAGCGCGGGCAGGGCCGGTCGGCCTGGCCGTAGACGGCGAGGAACCGGGAGAAGTAGCCGCTCTGGCCGTTGACGTCGACGTAGAGGGAGTCGAAGGAGGTCCCGCCCTGCGCGAGCGCCTCCCCGAGCACGTCGCGGACGCCGTCGAGCAGGTCGGCCACCTGCGCGCGGGTCAGCCGGTCGGTGGGCCGGGTGCCGTGCAGCCGGGCCCGCCACAGCGCCTCGTCGGCGTAGATGTTGCCGACCCCGCCGATCAGCGTCTGGTCCAGCAGCGCGCGCTTGACCTCGGTGCGCCGGCGGCGCAGCGCCGCGGTGAACGCGTCAGCGTCGAAGGAGTCCTCGAGGGGGTCGATGGCGATGTGCGCCAGGCGTGGCGGCAGCCCCCCGTCCTGGGCGGCCGGCTCCACGGCCAGCCCGCCGAACGTGCGCTGGTCGACGAACCGCAGCTCGCGGCCGCCGTCGGTGAAGGTGAACCGGGCGCGCAGGTGCGTCTCGTCCGGCGCCGACGGCTTCTCGACCAGCAGCTGCCCGCTCATGCCGAGGTGCGCGACGAGCGCCCGGCCGGTGGGCGTGCCGTCGGTCTCGGTGAGCGGCAGCCACAGGTACTTGCCGCGTCGCCGCGCGTCGGCGACCGTCCGGCCGGTCAGCTCGTGCACGAAGTGCTCGGTGCCCTCGAGGTGCCGGCGGACGGCGCGGGGGTGGTGCACGTCCACGGTGGCGACGGTGCGGCCGGCGACCCACTGCGCGAGGCCGCGCCGGACCACCTCGACCTCGGGCAGCTCGGGCACGGCCGGTCAGCTCCCGGCGGGCGCGGGCTCGGGCGCCGACAGCGCGTGCCAGGCGGCCTCGGCGGCCTCCTGCTCGGCGGCCTTCTTGGTGCGTCCGGTGCCGCGTCCGCGGACCTCGTCGCCGAGGACGACCGCGGCGGTGAAGGTCTTGGCGTGGTCGGGGCCGTCGTCCTCCACCACGTAGTTCGGTGCGCCCAGCCCCCTCGCGGCACCCAGCTCCTGCAGGCTGGTCTTCCAGTCCAGGCCCGCGCCCCGGGTGGCCGCCTGGTCGAGCAGGGGGTCGAACAGCCGGTGGACGATCGCGCCGGCGGCGTCGAGGCCGAGCCCGACGTGCACCGCGCCGATCAGCGCCTCGAGTGCGTCGGCGAGGATCGAGTCCTTCTCCCGGCCGCCGGTGGTCTCCTCGCCGCGCCCCAGGAGCAGGTGCGCGCCGAGCCCGCCGGCGCCCAGACGGCGGGCCACGCCGGCCAGTGAGGTCATGTTGACCACGGAGGCGCGCAGCTTGGCCAGCCGCCCCTCCGGCAGGTCGGGGTGGCGCCGGTACAGCTCGTCGGTGACCACCAGGCCGAGCACCGAGTCGCCGAGGAACTCCAGGCGCTCGTTGGTCGGCAGCCCCCCGTTCTCGTAGGCGAAGGACCGGTGGGTCAGCGCCAACGCCAGCAGGCCGCCGGGCAGCTCGACGCCGAGGGCGTCGGAGAGCCAGGCGGCCGCGCGGTCGGCGTGGGCCGCGCCGGCCGGGGAACGCCGGGGCGGCCCGCCCGGAGTGGGCGGGGTCCCGGCCGGCGGCGTCCCCACGGCGGGTTCCCGGATCAGACCGACAGGACCTGACGGCCGTGGTGCTGGCCGCAGTTGGGGCACGCCTGGTGCGGGGGCTTCAGCTGGCCGCAGGCGCGGTTCGGGCACGGCGAGAGGGTGGGCGCGGACGCCTTCCACTGCGAGCGCCGGGCGCGGGTGTTGGCGCGGGACATCTTCCGCTTCGGGACGGCCACGGTCAGTTCTCCTCTGGGTTGTCCGCACCGGGAGTACCCGGTGCGGAGGTGAGTCGGCCGGCCGGCGAGGCGCCGAAGCGCTGCGCCAGGCCGGCCCAACGCGGGTCGAGCACCTCGTGGGAGTGGTCGGCCGGCAGGTCGTCGAGCCGCTGCCCACAGTCGACGCAGAGCCCGGCGCAGTCCTCGTCGCAGGTCGGCGCCAGCGGCAGGCTCAGGACGACGAGGTCGCGGACCATCGGCTGGAGGTCGAGGTGGTCGCCCTCGACGGTGCGGACCTCGTCCTCCTCGCTGGTGGCCTCGGTGGTGCTGCCGGCGTAGGCGAACAGCTCCTGCACGTCGAGGTCGAGGGTGTCCTCGATCGGCTCGAGGCAGCGGGCGCACGAGCCGACCAGGGGCACCTGGACGTCCCCGGAGACCAGCACGCCCTCCATCACCGACTCCAGCCGCAGCCGCAGCCGGACCTCGGCGCCCTCGGGGACGCCGATGAGCTCCACCCGCCAGTCCCCCGGCGCCGCGATGGTGCGCTCCAGCTCCTGCAGGGACCCGGCCCGGCGGCCGAGTTCGCGCAGGTCCACGCGCCAGGGGTCGGCAGCGGGACGCCGCGCCTCGTGAGACGCGGCGCCTGGACGGGGCGGCGGTGCGGAAGACATGTCAGTACTCGCGGTAGGCAGCTGGGGAGGGGGCCGGCCGGGGTGCGGGGACCCCGGCAGTCGGACCGGATGACAAGCCTACCCGATGCCCGTCCCCCGCCGTCCGGCCCGAGCAGGTGGCGACCGCCACCCCCGGGGGGCAGGGGGTCCTCCTACTCCCGCAGCGTGGAGCGGGCCTTCTCCACCGAGCGCAGCATCCGCTCCAGCGTGGTGCCGAAGTCGGCCAGCCGGGTGTCGACGTAGTCGTCGACCTCGGCGCGCATCCGGGTGACGTCGGCGACCGTCTGGGCGCCGAGCTCGTCGGCGCGGCTCACCGCGCCGCGGTAGACCTCGGTCTCGCTGACCAGCCGCTCGTGCTCGGCCTGTCCGGCGGCCAGGATCTCGGCGTGCTGGGCCTGCGCGTCGGCGATCAGCGCCTCGCGGTGCTGGCTGGCCTCCTCGACGATGCGCGCGGCCTCCTCCTCGGCCTGCGCGAGCAGGTCCTCGGCCTCGGCCTGCGCGCGGGCCAGCAGGTCGTCGCGCTGCCGGCGGGCGGTGCCGAGGATCTCCTCGCGCTGCCGGCGGGCCGCCACCACCACCTGCTCGCTCTCGCTGCGGGTGCGGCCGGTCAGCCGCTCGGCCTCGGCCTGCGCCTGCTGCAGGATCTCGGTGCGCTGCTCGACGATGGCCCCGGCCTTGTGCACGTCCTCGGGGAGGTTCTCGCGCAGGTCGTCGAGCAGGTCGAGCAGGACGTCGCGGGGCACCATGCAGGAGCCGCCGGACATCGGCACGTTGCGGGCGTTCTCGATGACCGTGCTGAGCTCGTCGACGGTCTCGTACAGCCGGTACACGACCTCCGTCATGAGCGCTGCTCCCGGTGGGCGAGAAGCCGCTCGTGGACGGCCTTGGGCACGAGGGTGGAGACGTCCCCACCGAAGGTGGCGATCTGCTTGACCAGGCTCGAGGACAGGTGCCCGACCTGCGGCGCCGTGGGCACGAACAGCGTCTCGATGCCGGCCAGCTCGCGGTTCATCTGCGCCATCTGCAGCTCGTACTCGAAGTCGCCGACCGCCCGCAGCCCCTTGACGATCACCGGGATGTCGGTCCTGCGGCAGTAGTCGACCAGCAGCCCCTGGAAGCTGTCGACGGTGACGTTGGGCAGCTCGGCGACCGCGTCGCGGAGCAGCTCCATGCGCTCGTCGACGGAGAACAGCCCCGCCTTGCCGGGGTTGACCAGGACGGCGACGACCAGCTCGTCGTACAGCGCCGCCGCCCGCTCGATGACGTCGACGTGCCCGTTGGTCACCGGGTCGAACGACCCGGGGCAGACCGCTCGCCTCACGGAGAGCGACCGTACCGGAGCACGGCCTCCCCGTAGCGGCGGTCGCGCACTCCGTGCAGGGGTGTCGGCCACTCCCACGGCTCCTCGCGGCTGGACCGCTCCACCACCAGCACGGCCTCCTCGGCCAGCCACTCCCCCGTGACCAGCGCCTGGAGCACGCCGAGGACCTCGGCGACGGGCGTGGCGTAGGGCGGGTCGGCGAGCACCAGGTCGAAGCGGGCCGGCGGCCGCCCCGCGACCACGGTGGGCACCGAGCCGGCGACCACCCGGCCGCCGGGCAGGCCGACGGTGGCCAGGTTGGCCTTCAACACCGGCAGCACGCGCGGCCCCGACTCGACGAACACCACCTGCTGCGCCCCGCGGCTGAGCGCCTCCAGGCCGAGGGCGCCGGAGCCCGCGTAGAGGTCGAGGACGGCGGCGCCCTCGAGGTCGAGCAGCGTCGAGAGGCTGTTGAACAGCCCCTCCCGCGCCCGGTCCCCGGTCGGGCGGACACCCGAGGGCGGCACCGCGAGCCGCCGTCCGCCGGCGAGCCCGGAGATGAGCCGCGTCACCCGCCCGCCTCCCTCACGCCTTCTCGAGGTACTCGGCGCGCTCGTCGGTGGCCAGCGCGGCGACCTCCATGGCCAGGCCCGGGTGGTCGGCCAGACCGCGTTCGGTGGCCAGCAGCGCGGTGGCCTCCGCCCGCGCCTCGGCGATGAGCTCCTCGTCCTCGAGCAGCGAGAGCAGCTTGATCGTCGACCGCCGGCCGGACTGGGCGGCGCCGAGCACGTCGCCCTCCCGGCGCGTCTCGAGGTCCAGGCGGGCCAGCTCGAAGCCGTCGGAGGTGGACGCCACCGCGGCCAGCCGCTGGCCGGTGGCCGACGAGGTGGCGGCCTCGCTCACCAGCAGGCACAACCCCGGGTGCTTGCCGCGGGCGACCCGGCCGCGCAGCTGGTGCAGCTGGCTGACGCCGAACCGGTCGGCGTCCATGACCACCATGACGGTGGCGTTGGGGACGTCGACGCCCACCTCCACGACCGTGGTGGCGACGAGGACGTCGATCTCGCGGGCGGCGAAGGCCCGCATGGTGGCCTCCTTCGCCTCCGGGGCGAGTCGGCCGTGCAGCACCTCCAGGCGCAGCCCGGCCAGCGGTCCGGCGCTCAGGGCCTCGGCGACGTCGATCACGGCCAGGGGCGGACGGCGGTCGGGAGCGTCGTCCGCGGGTGCGCCGTCGGCGTCGTCGGGCTCCTCCTCGGCGCCGGCGTCCTCGCCGATGCGCGGGCAGACGACGTAGGCCTGCCGCCCGGCCGCCACCTCCTCGCGCAGCCGCTCCCAGGCGCGGTCGACCCAGCCGGGCTTCTCCCGTACGGGCACCACGGAGCTGGCCACCCCGCCGCGGCCGCTGGGCAGCTGCCGCAGCGTGGAGGTCTCCAGGTCGCCGTAGACGGTCATGGCGACGGTGCGCGGGATGGGCGTGGCGGTCATGACCAGCACGTGCGGCGGCCGGTTCCCCTTGGCCCGCAGCGCGTCGCGCTGCTCGACGCCGAAGCGGTGCTGCTCGTCGACGACGACCAGCCCGAGGTCGGCGAAGTCGACGCCCTCCTGCAGGAGGGCGTGGGTGCCGACGACGATGCCGGCGCTGCCGTCGGCGACCGCGGCGCGGGCCTCGCGCCGGGCGGCGGCCTTCTGCGAGCCGGTGAGCAGCACGATTCGGGTGCCCTCCAGCGCCCCGTCCAGCTCACCGGCGCGGCCCAGCGGCCCGAGCAGCGCGCGGATGCTCCGGGCGTGCTGGGCGGCGAGCACCTCGGTGGGCGCCAGCAGCGCGGCCTGGCCGCCGGCGTCGACCACCTGCGCCATGGCCCGCAGCGCCACGACGGTCTTGCCGGAGCCGACCTCGCCCTGCAGCAGGCGGTGCATCGGCTGCTCCCGGGCCAGCTCGGCCGCCAGCTCCTCCCCCACCTCGCGCTGGCCCTCGGTGAGCGCGAACGGCAGCGCGGCGTCGACGGCGTCGAGCAGGCCGCCCGGCCGCGGGGGCCGAGCGATGCCGGGCTCGAGTGCGGCGGCCTTCCGGCGTGCGGCCAGGGTGAGCTGGAGGGTGAGCGCCTCGTCCCACTTCAGCCGGTGCTCGGCGTGCTCGACGTCCTCGGCCGAGGTGGGGCGGTGGATGTCGAGCAGCGCCGCCGCCAGGCTCGGCAGGCCATGGCGGGCGCGCATCTCCTCGGGCAGCGGGTCGTCGACGAAGCCGAACCCGCCGGCGGCGTCGAGCAGCAGCTTCACCGAGCGCTGGACGACCCAGCTCGAGACGTCCTTGGTGGCCGGGTACAGCGGGATGAGGGCGCGCGCCCAGTCCTCGTCGTCGTCGCCGGTCATGAGGTGGCAGTCGGGGTGGGCGAACTGCTTGCTGTTGCGCCACTCACCGACGGTGCCGGCGAACAGGCCCCAGGCGCCCTCCTGGAGGTTGGCGTGCCTGCGGTTGAAGAAGACCAGCTGCATCGAGTTCGCACCGTCGCCGACGGTCACCTCGGTGAGGGAGCCGGGCCGGTTGCGCATCTTCCGCGTCGTCACCTTGCGCACCTGGGCGAGGACGGTCACCCGGTCGCCGACCTGGAGGTCCTCGAGCTTGGTCATCTCCCCGCGGCGGGCGTACCTGCGCGGATAGTGCCGCAGCAGGTCGCGGACGGTGTGCAGGGACAGCTGCTCGGCCATGGCCTTGGCGGTCTTCGCCCCGAGGACGCGGTCGAGCCGAGTCGCCATGTCGACGGCCATCACTCCACCCCCACCTGGAGCGGCACCCCGCCGGGCCCGCCGTCGTAGCGGGCCACCTCCACGGTCGGGTGGACGGCCGACAGGTGCCGGCAGACCGCGTCCCCCAGGGGGGCGTCGGGCCCGACGACCAGCGTCACCAGCTCGCCGCCGGCCGACAGCATCCGGTCCAGCAGGTCGCAGCACACCGCGGCGGGGTCGCTGCCGATCAGCACGACGTCGCCCTCCGCCGAGCCGAGGACGTCGCCGGGCCGGCACCGCCCGGCGCTGGTCAGCGCCTCCTGCTCGGCCACGGCCACCTCGGCCCAGCGGGTCGCCGCCGCGGCCTCGGCCATGGCGATGACGTCGTCGTGGAAGCGCCGCGAGGGGTCGGCGACGGCGAGGGCGGCCAGCCCCTGCACCGGGGACCGGGTCGGGACGACGGCGACCTCGCGGCCCTCCTCACGCGCCCGCTCGGCGGCCCGGGCGGCGACTCCGGTCAGCTCCGGGTCGTTGGGCAGGACGACGACGTCGGCCGCGCCCGACCCGATGAGCTCGGCGAGCACCGCGTCCTCGGTGACGCCCTCGGGACCGCGGGACAGCACCCGCGCGCCCTCACCCGCGAACAGCTGCACCAGCCCGTCGCCGGGGACGATCGCGACGACCGCCCGCTCCCCGGCGACCGGCGCCGGCGGCCGGACCGGCGCCAGCGGCGTGACCGAGATCCGGTACGGCCGGCCGGCGTCGATGCCCGCCTCGATGGCGGCCCCGACGTCGGAGGTGTGCACGTGGACGTTCCACTCGCGGCCGGTCGGGGTGTCGACCCCGACGACGACGAGGCTGTCGCCGAGCGCGGCGAGCCGGTCGTGCAGCCGGGTCACCGCCGCGTCGTCGCTGCCGGCGAGCAGGTACTGGACCTCGCTGCCGGGGCCGGCCGGCGGCTGGTGCGGGACGTCGGCCGCGGACTCGTGCGGGCGGGCGGGCCGGCGGACCAGCGGCGGGCGGGCCGGCTCGACGCCGGTGACGGTGGTGACCAGCGCGTCGAGGACCAGGCACAGCCCGGCTCCGCCGGCGTCGACCACCCCGGCGTCGCGCAGCACGGCGAGCTGGCCGGGGGTCGCCTCGAGCGCCGCGCGGGCGCCGTCGGCCGCCGCCCCGACGACGTCGGCCAGCGCCGTCCGGTCGCCGGCCGCCGCGGCCACCGCGGCCTCCCCCCCGGCCCGCGCCACGGTGAGGAAGGTCCCCTCCTCGGGGTCGGCGACCGCGGTGTAGGCGGTGTCGGCGGCCTTCTGCAGCGCGGCGGCGAACGAGGGCCCGTCGGCCGGCGGCGAGTCGGCCAGCTGGTCGGAGAGGCCACGCAGCAGCTGGGCGAGGATCGTGCCGGAGTTCCCTCGGGCGCCCAGGACCGCGCCGCGGGCCAGCAGCTGCCACGCCGACTCGCCGCCCGCCGCGCCCGCGTCCAGGGCCGCCAGCGCCGCCTCGGCCGTGAGCAGCAGGTTGGTCCCGGTGTCGCCGTCGGGGACGGGGAACACGTTGAGCTCGTCGAGGCGGGTCCGGGACCCGGACAGGGCCGTGACCGCGGCCCGGCACCATCGACCGACCGCGGCGTCGTCGAGCGCCGTCAGCACGGGCGGAGGGTACCCAGCCGCTGCGACACGGCCCGGTCCGCGAGCGGCCGCGCCGCCCAGTGGGCAGCCGCGGTCCCGGCCCGGCCGACGGCCTCGCGCGGGAACGGCTAGACTGACGGACGGTCTGTACGCGGGCGCTTCTGCGCGCCGCCTTGTCTGAACGATTCTCTGGGAGTGATCCGCCGTGGCTGCCGTGTGCGATGTCTGTGGCAAGGGGCCCGGTTTCGGTATGTCGGTGTCGCACTCGCACCGCCGCACGCCGCGCCGTTGGAACCCGAACATCCAGTCCGTGCGGGCGCTCGTCGCCCCCGGCAACCGTCGCCGGATCAACGCCTGCACCTCGTGCATCCGCGCCGGCAAGATCACCCGCGCCTAGCAGCGGACCCCCGTCCTCCCCACCGCTCGTCGAGGGGCTGAGGACGGGGCCGACGGTTCGTGACGGACCCCGGAGGTCACCCGACCTCCGGGGTCCTTCGCGTGCGCCGGGATCAGCGGCCGAGCCCGCGGGCCCGGGCCGCCGAGACGACCAGCTCGACCACCGCGTCGAGCGGCAGGGCCGTGCTGTCGACCACCAGGTGGTAGTTCCCGGCCGCGGCGGGGTCCCGCCGGTAGAAGTGCCGCACGTACCCCTCGCGGGCCGCGTCGTTGGCCTCCTGGTCCCGCCGGAGCTCCTCCGCCGGCCGCCCGGTGCGGACCACCATCGCGCTCAGCCGCCGATCCCGCGGACCGTCGAGGCGGACGTGCAGCGCGTCGGGCCGGTCCCCCAGCACGATCGCGGCCGCCCGCCCGAGCACCACCCCGCCCGCACCGTCGGCGATCTCGCGGACGACTCGTTCGGTCTGCTGCCGGAACGCCCGCTCGTCGGGCTGCGGGGTCATCGGCACCACGCCGCCCACCGGGTCGGGCATCGTGCCCAGCGACGCGACGACCCGCCACAGTCCGCGGGCCACGCGCTCGTCGTTGGCCTCGGCGTCCGCGAGGGACACCCCCAGGCGCCCCGCCACCTGCGCCGGGATCGCCCGGTCGTGGAAGTCCAGGCCGAGCTGCTCGGCCGCCGCCCGGCCCACCTCGGCGCCCCCGGCCCCGTACGAGGCCGAGATCGTCACGACGCCCATGCCCGCTCCCTCCCCTCCACCGGCAGGTCCCGGCCCAGGAAGACCGCCCCCGGCGCCTGCGCGTAGATGCCGTACCCGGGCACCGGTGTGTAGCCCAGCGCCGCGTAGAGCGCCAGCGCCTCGGGCTGCCGGTCCCCCGTGTTGAGGACGACCCGGCGGTGCCCGGCCGCGGCGGCGCTGTCCTCCAGCGCGGCCATCACCAGCTCCGCCAGGCCCTGCCGGCGGACGGCCGGCTCGACGTAGACGCGCTTGACCTCCACGGTCCCGGGGGCGTGCACGCGCCACGCCCCGCAGCCGGCCGGCCGGCCGTCCACCTCGGCGACCAGGAACAGGCCGGCCGGCGGCGCGAACTCGGCGGGGTCGACGACGGCCCCGTCGGGACCTCCGTAGCGGACGACGTACTCCTGCTGCACGCGGGCGATCAGCGCGCGGGCCACCTCGTCGTCGTAGGGCACCGCGCGCAGGACGACGGGCCGCCCGTCGGCCAGCCGCGGCTCAGCGGAAGTGGACATGGCCGGTCCCCTCCGCGCCCAGGGCCGCGGCGACGGCGTCGGCCGGCTGCCCGTCGACCAGCACCCCCGGCGACCCGTCCGCGGCCCGCACCGCGCCGATCGCCGTCCAGCCCCATGGCAGCGGCGCCCCGGCGGGGAAGGTGGCGAGCAGCGCGTGGTCCTCCCCGCCGGTGAGCACCCAGGCCAGCGGGTCCCCACCGAGCGCCGCGGCCACCTGCTGCAGCGGTCCCGGCGGCTCGAGCGTGGCCCGGACCAGCGCGGCCCGGTCGAGGTCGACGCGCACGCCGCTGTCGGCGGCGAGGTGGCCGGCGTCGGCGAGCAGGCCGTCGCTGACGTCGCACATCGCCGTCGCCCCCGCCTCGGCGGCGGCCGGCCCGGCCGCGTAGGGCGGGGCGGGACGCCGGTGCGCGGCCACCGCCGCCGCCGGGCTCGTGAAGCCGCGGCGCAGCACCGCCAGCCCGCACGCCGACCAGCCGAGCCGGCCGGCCAGCGCCACCACGTCGCCCCGGCGCGCCCCCGAGCGCAGCACCGGCGCCCGCCCCCCGAGGTCGCCCAGCGCGGTCACGGAGAGGACGACGGCGCCGCTGTCGGGCGCGGCGGCCACGGTGTCCCCGCCGACCACGGCCGCGCCCAGCGGCGCGCACTCGGCGGCCAGGCCGGCCGCGACGCCCTCCAGCCAGGTGGTGGAGGTCTCCGGCGGGCAGGCCAGCCCGACCAGCAGCGCGGTCGCGACGCCGCCCATAGCGGCGACGTCGGCGAGGTTGGCCGCCGCCGCCTTGTGGCCGACGTCCTCGGGCGAGGACCAGTCGCGCCGGAAGTGCCGCCCCTCGACGAGCACGTCGGTGGTCGCCACCACGCGCCCGTCGGGAGCCCGCAGGACGGCGGCGTCGTCCCCGGGCCCCACGACGGACACCCGGGCGCTGCCGGCCCGGGCGAGGACCCGGGCGATGACGCCGAACTCGCCGACGACCCGCACGCTGTCGGCCGGGTCCTCCCGCGGCACCAGCGGTCGAGGACGAGTCATCGGTTCCCCCCCGCCGCTGAGGTAGGTTGCCGAACTGTCCGCCCACCGGCGCCGGCGCCGCACCGGCGGCGCTGCCCGAGGAAAGGTCTCCCGTGGTCCACGCCTACATCCTCATCCAGACCGAGGTCGGCAAGGCCGCCCAGGTCGCGTCGACGATCAGCCAGATCTCGGGCGTCACCAAGGCCGAGGACGTCACCGGCCCCTACGACGTCATCGTGCGGGCCGAGGCGGAGACCGTCGACGAGCTCGGGCGGCTGGTCGTGGCCCGGGTGCAGTCGGTCGACGGGATCACCCGCACGCTGACCTGCCCCGTCGTCAACATCTGAGTTGCTGACCGAGGACCGCCCGGTCGACGCCGCGGCCCCGGGGCAGCCGGCCGGGGGACGGCGGCCGGACGACCCGCTGCGGCGCGCCGCCCTGTGGGTGACCGCCGTCGTGCTGCCGGTCGTCGTCGTCCTGCTGGTGCTGGTGCGGGTGGTCGGGGACGACGGCGCGCCGGGCGGCGCGGACGACCCGGTCGCCGACGTCGAGGGCGCCCCCGTCCCGCAGCGGGCCGACCTGCCGCCGCTGCCGGTCGCGGTCCCCCCGGTGACCCCGGAGGCCGAGGCCGCCTGCCCGGCGCTCGTCGCCGCGCTGCCGCTGGAGCTCGCCGGCGAGCCCTCCCGCCGGGTGGAGTCGGACTCCCCGTTCGCCTACGCCTGGGGTGAGCCGCCGATCGTGCTGGTCTGCGGCGTCGACCGCCCGGCCGGCCTCGAGCCGACCTCCCCGCTCATCCAGATCAACGGCGTCAACTGGCTGGTCGACACCGACGACCCCGGCGCGATCGTCTGGACCGCCGTCGACCGCCCGGTGTACGTGCAGGTGACCGTCTCGGCCGACACCGACAGCGCCCCGGTCACCGCGCTCGGCCCGGTGATCAACGACACCCTGCCCGTGCAGGAGGTCCGGCCCGGGGGCTGAGCCGCTCAGGACGGCGGCAGCCGCTCCAGCTGGGCCGCGACCACGGCGTGCACCTCGTCGGAGGCCGCCGAGACCGACTCGGCCACGGCCACCACGCCCACGCTGAAGACCCCGTGCCCGCACCAGGCGAACGCCGCCGGGCCGTCCAGCCCGCTGTCGGGGGCGGCCTGCTCGACGGTGAGCAGCCGGCAGCCGCCGGGCAGGTGCGGCGGCTGGTCGCGCAGGACGCCGTCGTAGAACTCGGCGTCGTTCTCGGCCAGGTCGCGGGCGTAGTCCCCGGCGCCGGCGCGGGTGTCGAACTGGTCGACGAAGACGCTGGTCAGCGGGCCCGACCCCGAGCTCCAGAAGCGCTCCCAGCCGTAGCGGTAGCCGTAGGCGGCCAGCACCGAACGCTCGCGGTCCGGGTCGTCGGCGTACTCGGCGACGTCGTCGGCGGACTTCTCCCCCGCGGGCGGCGTGAGGTGCTCGTCGGGCACCCGGGGCAGCCCGGAGGGCACCTCGGTGACCAGCAGCTCCTCCAGCGCCTGGGCGGAGGCCGGGGTGGGGTCCGCGGCCGCGGCCGCGGCGGTGCCCTCGACCGACGTCGTGCAGGCGGTCAGGCCGGGCAGGACGGCCAGCAGCGCCGCCGCCGCGACCCGCCGGCTCACGCCCGCGCGCCGCCGTCGAGCGCTGGGTCCTGCGCCGGCCGGGAGGTCGCCACGGCGGCCTCGACGAGCCGGTCCACCACCTGCGCCGAGGTCACCCCCGTGGCCGCCCACATCCGCGGGTACATCGAGATCGGGGTGAAGCCGGGCATGGTGTTCACCTCGTTGACCACCAGCCGGTCCTCGCCGTCCGGGCCGGTGCCGAGGAAGAAGTCGACCCGCGCCAGGCCCTGGCAGTCCATCGCCAGGTAGGCCCGGCACGCGGTCTCCCGGACCGCCCGGGTCTGCTCCGGCGTGAGGTCCGCGGGGACGTCGAAGTCGGCGGCGTCCTCGAGGTACTTGGCGGTGAAGTCGTACCAGTCGGTGCCCGGGCGCAGCCGGATCTCGGCCGGCAGGCTGGCCTCGGGCAGGCCGCCGCCCGGACCGGCCAGCACGCCGCACTCGATCTCCCGCCCCGGGACGGCGGCCTCCACGACCACCTTGGGGTCCACCGCCGCTGCCGTGGCCACCGCCTCGGGGAACTGCACCCAGTCGGTGACCCGGCTGATGCCGATGCTCGACCCGGCCCGGGAGGGCTTGACGAACACCGGCAGCCCCAGCCGGTCGCGGGTGGCGGCGTCGAGCACGCCGGGGTCGGCCGACAGCGCGCCGGCGGCGTCCCGGAGGACGACGTGGTCGCCCTGCGGCAGGCCGGCGGCGGCGAGCAGCTTCTTGGTGAACTCCTTGTCCATCGACGCCGCACTGGCGAGGACGCCGGAGCCCACGTAGGGCAGCCCGCTCATCTCCAGCAGCCCCTGGATGGTGCCGTCCTCGCCGTGCGCGCCGTGCAGGACGGGGAAGACGACGTCCACCTCCACCAGCGGGCCGCCGGCCAGGGGCAGCAGCCCCCGCCCGGAGGGGTCGCCCACCAGCGTCACGGGCGTTCCGCCGGTGACCTCCGGCAGCGCGCCGTCGACGATCTCCAGGCGCAGGCCGGGGTCGGGCAGCACCCACCCGCCCGCACGGGTGATGCCGACGGGCACCACCTCGTACCGGTCGGGGTCGAGTGCCGCGAGGACCGCTCCGGCGGAGACGCAGGAGATGGGGTGTTCGACGCTGCGGCCGCCGAAGACGACGGCGACGCGCAGCGTGCCGGGCTGTCCGCTCATCGCGGCCGACACTAGTGGAGCCTCCTCCGGGCGCCCCGGCGACGGGCGGGCCGCGGCGCCGTCCGGCCTCCGGTGTGGCAGCCTCCACCCGATGCACGACAACGTGGCGGCCCCGCCCCAGGGGAGGCGTTCCGACACCCCCCGCTCGCGGCGGCTGGCCGGGGCGGCGGTGCACGTCTACACCGCCACCGGCTCGGTGCTCGCGCTGCTGATCGTGCTGGCCGCCGTCGACGGGGACGCGGTCACCGCCCTGTGGCTGGGCCTGGCCGCGCTCGTCGTCGACGGCACCGACGGGATGCTGGCCCGCTGGGCGCGGGTCAAGGAGACGATCCCCTGGTTCGACGGCGCGCGGCTCGACGACATCGTCGACTACCTGACCTACGTCTTCGCGCCCGTCGTCCTGCTGTGGACCACGGGCTCGCTGCCGTCCGGGGCGATCGGCTGGATCGTGGCCGCGCTGCCGCTGCTGGCCTCCTGCTACCAGTTCTGCCGGGTGGACGCGAAGACCGACGACAACACCTTCCTGGGCTTCCCCAGCTACTGGAACGTGGTGGCCTTCTACGCCGTCGTGCTCGACGTGCCGCCCGGCGCCGTGGCCGCCTTCGTCGTCGTCTTCGCCGTGCTCGTGTTCGTGCCGGTGCGCTACCTGTACCCGTCGCGCACCCTCGCGCTGCAGGGCGTGAGCCTGCTGCTGACCGCGGTCTGGTTCGCCACCTACGCGGTGCTGCTCGTGCAGTACCCCGATCCCCACCCGGTGGTCGTCGGGCTGTCGCTGTCCTACCTCGTCTACTACCTGGGGGTCAGCGGCTGGCTGACCGCCCGGGCGGCGCACCGGAGGCGGCAGGCGGCCCGCAGCGGGCGGGAGGACGGGCCGGCCTGACGGTCATCCCCGGAAGGGGCTGCGCAGCACCAGCTCGACGTTGCGGTCGCCCGGCCCGCCGGCCAGCCCGGCGGCCAGGCCCGCCCACGGCACGTTGGCCGACAGCTCGCGGTGCAGCGAGGCCAGGGCGGCCGGCGCGCGGGAGGCGGGGTCCAGGGGGTCCGGCGGCCGGGCGGGGCTGTCGTGGTCGACCATGGTGCAGACCAGCGACAGCGTGCCGTCGCCGTTGTCGAGGAACTCGATCAGCCGCGCCTGCCCCGGCCAGTCGACGACCGCGCAGGTGGTGACCTCCCAGAAGCCGCGGCCGGGCTCCGCGGGCGAGCCCCAGGGGCGGACCTCGCTGACGTGGGTGTGCCCGTTGAGCCACAGGACGACGTTGGGGAACCGGTGCAGCAGGGCGACCAGCTCCGGGCCGCCGAGGTCGCCGGCGCCGGCCGCGGAAGGGGGCCGGAAGGGGTCGTGGCGGGCCAGCGTGCTCGAGCCGTGGTGGGAGATGACGACGACCAGCCGGTCCTCGTTGCCGGTGACCACCCGGGTGCCGTCGGGCGCGAGGTGGGACGAGGAGACCTCGGCCAGCCGGTCGGCCAGCCAGCGGCCCTGCTCGGCGTCCAGCGAGCCGTCGCCGCCGCCGGTGACCCGGGTGGTGTCCAGGCAGAGCACCCGGATGCCGGGCAGGCCGTCCCAGGCGTAGTAGGCCGTGCCGTCCCGGAGGTTGTCCTCGGTGAACCCGTGCCCGGCCGGCAGCCCCCCGTCGGCCAGGTGGGCGGCCACGAAGTCGCGGCGGTCGATGAACCGCCGGGCGGCCAGCGGCGTGACGGTGCGCGCACCGGCGGTGGTGAAGACCTCCGAGGAGTGCGTGAACAGCCGCAGGGCGTCGTCCAGCGGCACGTCGGGGGCCAGCTCCACCGGCTTGCGGTCGGCCAGCAGCAGCCCCTGCAGCGCCGGGGTGGGGACGCCGACGCCCTGGATGAGCGCCTCGTGGTTGCCGTGGCAGCCCAGCCACGGCAGCCGCAGCCCCTCGGCGGTGAACGAGGCGAACGCCGCGGCCAGCAGCCCCGGCCGGTCGGGGAAGCCGTGCCGCGACCGGTAGAGATCGGGCTCTCCCCCGCCGTCGCACTCCGGCCGCCAGAACAGGTCGTGCGGCCAGCCGGCGGCCTGCACCCCGTCGTAGGCGGTCAGCCCCGCCCCGGGGGACACCCGCCCCCCGCCGAGGATGGACAGCAGCAGCTCCAGCTCGTTCCACTGGGCGTTGTCGATGGCGTCGCCGGTGGTCAGCACGACCTGCACGGGGGAGCCGGTGCGCGGGCCGCCGGAGATCCCGTTGAGCGTCCGGACCAGCGCGTCGATGGCGTGCGCGGTGATCGCCTCCTGGGGCCGGTGCATCGGCACCAGCGCGCGCATCCGCGGGTCGGTGAAGTGCCCGTTGAAGAACTCGAAGCGCGCCGGGGAGCACACGTCGGCCAGCTGCAGGTCGGTGACGTGCGCGAGGCAGGCCAGGGCCCGGACGCCGGTGCGCGGGGGCTTCCACGACGGGTCGACCAGGTCGCGGCGGGCCCGGTGCGGCTCGCCGGCGGACCAGGCCAGCGCGTGGTAGTCGGTGTCCCGCCCGCGGCCCAGCACGGGCCCGGCGCCGAGCACCCGCTCCAGGGTGGTCCGGCTCACAGCGCGTCGAGCGCGGTGCCGAGGTCGGCGACGAGGTCGGCGGTGTCCTCGATGCCGCAGGAGAGCCGCACGAACCCGGCGGGCACGGCGTCGCCGCCCCACTGCGCGCGCCGGTCCAGGGTGCTGTGCACACCGCCGAAGCTGGTCGCCGCCGTCCACAGCCGGCACGCCCCGAGCAACGTCGACACCGCCGCCTCGTCGGCCAGCTCGGCGGAGACCACGCCGTTGGGGCGCAGCATCTGCCGCGTGGCGAGCGCGTGCGACGGGTCGCCGGGGCGCCACGGCCACCGCACCCCGGTCACCGACGGGTGGGTGGCCAGCAGCTCGGCCACGGCCGCGGCGGTGGCCGCCTGGCGGGCCAGCCGCAGGTCCAGGGTGCTCATCGACCGGTGCCCGAGCCACGCCTCGAACGGCCCCGGGACACTCCCGGTGGAGTCGCGGAAGGCCTTGACGCGGGCGTACAGCTCGTCGTGGGTCGTGCTCACGTGCCCGAGCAGCAGGTCGCTGTGGCCGGTCAGGGCCTTGGTGTCGCTGCCCAGGGTGAGGTCGGCGCCGAGCTCCAGCGGCCGCTGCCCCAGCGGCGTGGCCGTGGTGTTGTCGACGGCCAGCACGGCGCCGGCCGCCCGGGTGGCGCGGGCGACGGCGGCGATGTCGCAGACGTCGAGCTGCGGGTTGCTGGGCGTCTCGATCAGCACCAGCCGGGCGCCGGCGAGGTCGCCGCGGGCCGCGACCGCCTCGATCTCGGGGGTGGCGACGTACTCCACCCGGACGCCGAACCGCTCGAGCTCCTCACGCGCCAGCAGCCGGGTCGTGTAGTAGCCGTCGGAGGGCAGCACCACCCGGTCGCCCGCCCCGGCGACGGCCAGGACCGCGGCGCCGATGGCGGCCATCCCGGTGGCGAAGGACAGGCAGCGGCCGCCGTCGAGCTCCCCGACCGCCGCCTCCAGGACCCGGAACGTGGGGTGCTCGGTGCGGGCGTAGGCGTCGGCGCCGCCGGCGCGGGGCGGCTGGTCGCCGAGGTGGTAGGGGGCGGCGAACACCGGCGAGGGCCGCAGCGGCGCGCCCGGCACGGGGGCCGGCTCGCCGGCGCGCACCGACCGGGTGCCGTCGCCCCAGCTGGCGTCCATCACTCGGGCTTGGCTTCGCGGGACATGATCTCCTTGACGATCTGGGGCACCGGGACGCCGTCGTGGCAGACCCGGACCACCGCCTCGGTGAGGGGCACGTCCACCCCGTGCGCGCGGGCGAGGTCGAGCACCGGCCGGCAGCTCTTGACCCCCTCGGCGACCTGGCGGGTGGTCCGCTGCACCTCCTCGACCGTCATGCCCCGGCCGAGCCGCTCCCCGAACGTCCGGTTGCGCGACAGCGGCGAGCTGCAGGTGGCCACCAGGTCGCCGAGGCCGGCCAGGCCGGCGAAGGTGGTCAGCTCCGCGCCGAGGGCGACCCCCAGCCGGGCGGTCTCCGCCAACCCGCGGGTGATCAGCGAGGCCCGGGTGTTGTCGCCGAAGCCCATGCCCTCGGTGATCCCGCAGGCCAGGGCGATGACGTTCTTCACCGCGCCGCCGAGCTCGCAGCCGACCAGGTCGGGGTTGGTGTAGGGCCGGAAGTAGGGGGTGTGGCAGGCGGCCTGCAGCTGTCCGGCGCGCGAGGGGTCGGAGCAGGCGATCACGGTCGCGGCCGGCTGCTCCTCGGCGATCTCGCGCGCCAGGTTCGGCCCGGACAGCGCCGCCACCCGGTCCTCGCCCGCGCCGGTGATCTCGCAGATCACCTGGCTCATCCGCTTGGTGCTGCCCAGCTCGATGCCCTTCATGAGCGACAGCAGGACGGCGTCGGAGGGCAGCAGCGGCGCCCACTCGGTGAGGTTGGCGCGCAGCGACTGCGAGGGGACGGCGAGCACGACGACGTCGGCGCCCCGCAGCGCCTCCGCCGGGTCGGTCGTGGCGCGCAGCCGGTCCGGCAGCCGGATGCCCGGCAGGTAGTCGGGGTTCTCGCGGGTCTCGGTGATCGCCCGGGCCAGCTCGGGACGGCGGGCGTGCAGCGCGACCGCGCAGCCGGCGTCGGCCAGCACCTTGGCGAAGGTGGTGCCCCACGAGCCGGCACCCAGGACGGCGGCCCGCGTGCCGTGCCCGCCGCCTCCGAGGTCGCTCACGCGGCGCTCCCGGGCCGGTCGTCCCCGGGCAGGGGGTGGGCCGGTCCCGGCGCGAACCCCCCCGGGGCGGGCTCACCCCGCAGCTCGGCCAGCTGGTCGCGCACGGCGCCCATCATGCGGTCGGTGACCTCGCGCAGCAGGTCGCCGCTGAGCGCCCGGCCGGCCCGCACCTGCGCCCGCAGGTCCTCGAGGTCCAGCGGCTCGCCGACCAGGTAGTCCGCCGGCGTCCGCAGCCGCAGGTGCAGCTTCTTGGCGTGGTAGTCGTGGACCCGCTGCGGCCCCCACTGGGCCACCGGGAGGACGACGGCCTCCGTGGTCAGCGCCAGCCGGGCCACGCCCGTGCGGGCCTGCATCGGCCACCAGTCCGGGTCGCGGGTGACCGACCCCTCCGGGTAGATGACGACGACGTTGCCCGCGGCCAGGTCGGCCTGGGCCGCCGCCAGCGACCTCCGCGCCTCCGCCGAGCCGCGTGCCACGGGGATCTGGCCGGCGGCCCGGAGGATGCGGCCGGCCAGCCCCCTGAACACAGCGGCCTTGGCGAGGAAGTGCGGCACCCGCCCGCAGTCCCAGACCAGCCGCGCGCAGGCCAGCGGGTCGAGCACGGAGACGTGGTTGGCCACCACGATCACCGGGCCGGTGCGCGGGAAGCGCTCGGGGTGCCGGTACCGCAGCCGGAAGACGAGGGAGGCCACCGGGTACACGACGACGAAGCACAGCCACAGCGCCGGCGGGAACGGCCGGCGGGTGCGCCACCTGGACGGCGTCCGCCCGGGGCGCGCGCCGCCGGTCGCCGGGGACCGGTCCTGGCTCACCGGCACCCTCCCTCCTGCCACTCCCGGGGCCCTGCGCACCGGGATGGGATCTGCGCCCATGATCGGGCCTGCGCCGGTCCCGCGCGTGCACGGGGTCCCCGCCGGGCCCCTCCGGCGCTCCCGTGTGCTCACATGGGCAGGTGCGGAGCTGGTCGGTCGTGGTCCCCGCGAAGCGGCTCGCGGTCGCCAAGACGCGGCTGACCCCGCTCACCGACACCCTGGGCGGCCCGCCGGGGAGCGCGCACGCCGAGCTGGTCCTCGCCCTGCTGTCCGACACCGTCGCCGCCGCGCTGGCCTCTCCCGC
Organism: Geodermatophilus sp. CPCC 206100; assembly: GCF_048569675.1. Lineage (NCBI taxonomy): Bacteria > Bacillati > Actinomycetota > Actinomycetes > Geodermatophilales > Geodermatophilaceae > Geodermatophilus > Geodermatophilus sp. CPCC 206100. The sequence goes on along the minus strand of NZ_JAQISV010000010.1, from coordinate 24,229 downwards.
GGTCGGGGGCGTCCTCGTGGTCACCGACGACCCGGCCGCGGCCGCGGTCGTCACCGCGCTGGGGGCACGCACCGTGGCCGACGAGCCCGACCGCGGGCTCAACGCCGCGCTGGCGCACGGCGCGCGGGCCGCCGGCGGTCCGGCGGTGGCCGCCCTCTCCTCCGACCTGCCGGCGCTGCGGCCGGCGGAGCTGACCGCGGCGCTCACCGCCGCCGGGACCGCGCCGCGCTGCTTCGTCGCCGACGCGCAGGGCACGGGCACCACGCTGCTCACGGCGGCCGGGGCCGACCTGGCCCCCGCGTTCGGTGCCGGCTCGGCGCAGCGGCACCGCGCCGGCGGGGCGGTGCGGCTGACCGGCGACTGGCCGGGGCTCGCGCGCGACGTCGACACCGCCGCGGACCTCGAGGCCGCACTGGCGCTGGGAGTGGGCCCGGCGACCGCCGCCCTGCTGGTCGGGGACCGGCGGCCCGGCCCCTGACCGGGCACCCGCCGTTCACCTTGCTGCGGCACGATGACCGGGTGCCCTCCACTCGATCCGGCGTGCCCGCCGACCGGTACATCAACCGCGAGTTGTCCTGGCTGGACTTCAACGCCCGGGTGCTCGACCTGGCGGAGGACGAGTCGCTGCCCCTGCTGGAGCGGGCCAAGTTCCTGGCGATCTTCGCCAGCAACCTCGACGAGTTCTACATGGTCCGCATCGCCGGGCTGAAGCGCCGCCAGAGCACGGGGCTCACCGTCCGCTCCCCCGACGGGCTGACCATCCGGGAGCAGCTGGCGCGGGTCACCGAGCGCACCCGCGACCTGGTGCACCGGCACGGCGACGTCTTCACCAAGGACATCACGCCCCGGCTGGAGGAGGCCGGGATCCGGATCGTGCACTGGGAGCAGCTCGCCGAGCCGGAGAGCACCCGGCTGCGGGAGTACTTCCGCGACCAGATCTTCCCGGTGCTGACCCCGCTCGCGGTGGACCCGGCGCACCCCTTCCCCTACATCAGCGGGCTGTCGCTCAACCTCGCCGTCTCGGTGCGCGACCCCGACACCGGGGCGCCGCGGTTCGCCCGGCTCAAGGTGCCCAACAACGTGCCGCGCTTCATCCCGGTCGGCGCGGACACGGCGCACGACGCGGCCTCGGAGGCGACCTTCCTGCCGCTCGAGGACCTCATCGCCGCCCACCTCCAGCAGCTGTTCCCCGGCCTCGACGTGCTCGACCACCACTTGTTCCGGGTCACCCGCAACGCCGACCTGGAGGTGGAGGAGGACCGCGACGAGGACCTGCTGCAGGCCCTGGAGCGCGAGCTGGCCCGCCGGCGGTTCGGACCGGCGGTGCGGCTGGAGGTCGCCGAGTCGATGGACCCCCGGATCCTCCAGGTGCTGATCAACGAGCTGGAGGTCGACAAGGAGGACGTCGTCCACGTGCCCGGGCTGCTCGACCTGGGCGCGCTGTGGGCGCTGTACGCCCTGGACCGGCCCGAGCTCAAGGACGACCCGTTCGTGCCGGCGACGCACCCGCGGCTGTCGGAGGGCGAGACCCCGAAGAGCGTGTTCGCCACGCTGCGCGAGGGCGACGTCCTGGTCCACCACCCCTACCACTCGTTCGCGACCAGCGTGCAGCGCTTCATCGAGCAGGCCGCCGCCGACCCCAACGTCCTGGCGATCAAGCAGACCCTCTACCGGACCTCCGGCGACTCCCCCATCGTCAACGCGCTCATCGACGCCGCGGAGGCCGGCAAGCAGGTCGTGGTGCTGGTCGAGATCAAGGCGCGCTTCGACGAGGAGGCCAACATCAGCTGGGCCCGCTCGCTGGAGCGCGCCGGCTGCCACGTCGTCTACGGGCTGGTCGGGCTGAAGACGCACTGCAAGACGGCGCTCGTGGTGCGCCGCGAGGGCAGTGTCATCCGCCGCTACTGCCACATCGGCACGGGCAACTACAACCCCAAGACCGCCCGGCTCTACGAGGACCTCGGCATCCTCACCGCCGACCCCCGGGTGGGCGCCGACCTCACCGACCTGTTCAACACCCTGACCGGCTACTCGCGGCAGACCAGCTACCGCCGGCTCATGGTCGCTCCGCACGGGGTCCGCGCCGGGCTGCTGGAGAAGTTCCGCCGGGAGGCCCGGAACGCCGCCGAGGGCCGGCCGGCCGGCATCCGCATCAAGATCAACAGCCTGGTCGACGAGCGCATCATCGACGCGCTCTACGAGGCGTCGGGCGCCGGTGTGCCCGTCGAGCTGTTCGTCCGCGGCATCTGCTCGCTGCGGCCGGGCGTGCCGGGGCTGTCGGAGAACATCCGGGTGCGCTCGATCGTCGGGCGGTTCCTCGAGCACTCGCGGGTCATCAACGTCCGCAACGGCGGCGAGGACGAGTGGTGGATCGGCAGCGCCGACCTCATGCACCGCAACCTCGACCGGCGGGTGGAGGTGCTGCTCCAGGTGTGCGACGACCAGGCGCAGCGCCTGATGCAGGGCGTCTTCGACGCCGCGATGGCCGACGACGTCCGCTGCTGGGAGCTGGGCCCCGACGCGACCTGGACCCGCCTGGAGGGCCGGGACTACCAGGCCGGGCTCATGGCGCAGGCCACCGAGCACGCCGTCGCGGCCGGCTGATGGTGGTCCGGGCCGCGGGCGGGGCGCTGTGGCGGCCGGCCGGCGACGGCGCCGTCGAGACCGCGGTGGTGCACCGGCCCCGGTACGACGACTGGTCGCTGCCCAAGGGCAAGCTGGACGACGGGGAGCACCCGCTGAGCGCCGCCGTCCGCGAGGTGGTCGAGGAGACCGGGCTGGACGTCGTCGCCGGGCGGCGCAGCGTGCGCACCGAGTACGAGGTCGACGAGGGCACCAAGCGGGTCGACTACTGGCTGATGCGGGTCACCGGCGGGGAGTTCGTGCCGAACGACGAGGTCGACGAGCTGCGCTGGCTGCCGCTGGAGGACGCCGCCGCCCTGGTGAGCCACGAGGCCGACCGGGCGGTGCTGGCCGACCTGTCCCGCACCGGCGTCCCGCGGGAGCTCACGCTGCTCCTGGTGCGGCACGGCCGGGCCGGGGACAAGAGCTCGTGGGACGGCCCCGACGACGCGCGCCCGCTGGACGGCAAGGGCCGACGGCAGGCCGCCCGGCTGGCCGAGGTGCTGCCGCTGTTCCGGCCCACCGCGGTCCGCACCGCGCGACGCACCCGGTGCCGGCAGACGGTGGAGCCGCTGGCCGAGCACGTGGGGCTGGCGCTGGAGGAGCTGCCGGAGCTGGGCGAGGAGGAGTACAGCGCCGACCCGCCGGCGGGGCTGGCCGCCGTCGAGCGGCTGCTGGCGCCGCGCGAGGAGCCGGGCGTCACCGTCGTCTGCAGCCAGGGCGGGGCGATCCCATCGGTGCTGATGAGCCTCGGCGTCCGCTGGGCCGGGGCCGCCGGTGCCCTGTGGCCGCCGGCGGCGAAGGGCAGTGTGTGGGCGCTGGGCGGCCGCCCCGGAGCGCTGGCCGCCGACTACTACCGCGACTTCTGGCCCGACGGCGACGACCCGGGCCCCCGCTGAAGGCCCCGTCCCGGGTCCCGCCCCGAGCCTGCGAAGGGTGGGGAGGACGGGGTCCCGCCTCAGAGGACGGGCAGCGCCTTCGGCAGCCACGGCTGGCGGGCGGCCTCGTAGGCCTCGACGTCGGCCAGGTGGCGCTCGGTGAGCCCGACGTCGTCCAGCCCCTCCAGCAGCCGCCAGCGGGTGTAGTCGTCGATGTCGAAGGGCACGACGGTGTCCGCGTAGCGCACCTGCTTCTCCTGCAGGTCGACGGTCACCTCGGTCGTGGGGTCGGCCTCCACCGCCGCCCACAGCGCCTCGACGTCGGCCTGGGGCAGCAGCACGGTGAGCAGCCCGGCCTTGGTCGAGTTGTTGCGGAAGATGTCGGCGAACCGGGAGCTGATGACCGCCCGGAAGCCGCCGTCCATCAGGGCCCAGACGGCGTGCTCGCGGGAGGAGCCGGTACCGAAGTCCGGTCCCGCGACCAGGACCGAGGCGTTCGCGTACTCGGGCCGGTTGAGCACGAAGTCGGGCTCGTTGGTGCGCCAGGCGACGAACAGGCCGTCCTCGAAGCCGGTGCGGGTGATCCGCTTGAGGTACTCGGCCGGGATGATCTGGTCGGTGTCGACGTTGGTCCGCCGCAGCGGGGCCGCGGTGCCGGTGTGCGTGGTGAAGGCGTCCATCGGGCTCAGACTCCAGCGCTCTCGAGGGCCGGCTCCAGGTCGGCCGGGGCGGTCAGGTGGCCGGTCAGCGCGGTGGCGGCGGCGACGGCGGGGCTGACCAGGTGGGTGCGCCCGCCCTTGCCCTGCCGGCCCTGGAAGTTGCGGTTGCTGGTGGACGCCGAGCGCTCCCCCGGCTCGAGCTGGTCGGGGTTCATGCCCAGGCACATGGAGCAGCCCGCGCCCCGCCACTCGGCGCCGGCCTCGAGGAACACCTGGTCGAGGCCCTCCGCCTCAGCCTGCGCCTTGACCGCCACCGAGCCCGGGACGACGAGCATCCGGGTGTCGGGGTCGATGTGCCGGCCGCGCAGCAGCTCGGCGGCGACCCGCAGGTCCTCGATGCGGCCGTTGGTGCAGGAGCCGAGGAAGACCGTGTCGACCTCGATCTCGCGCAGCGGGGTGCCCGGCGTCAGGCCCATGTAGGCCAGCGCGCCCTCGACGTCGCGCCGGGAGTCCTCGTCGGCGATCTGCGCCGGGTCCGGCACGCTGGCCGAGATCGGCAGGCCCTGGCCGGGGTTGGTGCCCCAGGTGACGAACGGCGCCAGGGTCGCCGCGTCGATGACCACCTCGCGGTCGAAGACGGCGCCCTCGTCGGTGCGCAGGGTCTCCCAGTACTCGACCGCGGCGTCCCAGTCAGCGCCCTGCGGCGCGTGCGGCCGGCCCTGCAGGAAGTCGAACGTCGTCCGGTCGGGGGCGATCAGCCCGGCCTTGGCGCCGGCCTCGATCGACATGTTGCAGATCGTCATGCGGGCCTCCATCGACAGCTTCTCGATGGCGCTGCCGCGGTACTCGATGACGTGCCCCTGGCCCCCGCCGGTGCCGATCTGCGCGATCACGGCCAGGATGACGTCCTTCGCGCTCACCCCGGGCGGCAGCTCGCCGTCGACGGTGACCGCCATCTGCTTGGGCCGGTACTGCGGCAGCGTCTGGGTGGCCAGCACGTGCTCGACCTCGCTGGTGCCGATGCCGAAGGCCAGCGCGCCGAACGCCCCGTGGGTCGACGTGTGGCTGTCGCCGCAGACGATCGTCATGCCCGGCTGGGTCAGGCCCAGCTGCGGGCCGATGACGTGCACGATGCCCTGGTCACGGTCGCCCATGGGGGCCAGCCGGATGCCGAACTCGGCGGCGTTGCGGCGCAGCGCCTCGACCTGCGCGCGGCTGACCGGGTCGGCGATCGGCGCGAGGATGTCCAGCGTCGGGACGTTGTGGTCCTCGGTGGCCATCGTGAGGTCGGGCCGGCGCACGGTCCGCCCGGCGGCCCGGAGCCCGTCGAAGGCCTGCGGGCTGGTCACCTCGTGCACGAGGTGCAGGTCGATGAAGAGCAGGTCCGGCTCGCCTGCGGCACTGCGGACGACGTGGGCGTCGTAGACCTTCTCCGCCAGGGTCTTCGGCACGGCTGGTCCCTCCTGGTTCGCGGCTCGCACCCCATCGTGCAGCTGTCGCTGGCCATCTCATGGTGTGGGATGCGAGTATTGCTACGTGGGACAGCCTAACCCCGTTGCCGTGCTGGACAAAGCGGTGGCGATCCTCCGCGCCGTCGCCGCCGAGCCGGCGACGCTCGCCGAGCTGGTCGAGCGCACCGGCCTGCCGCGCGCGACGGCCCACCGGCTCGCGGTCGCGCTCGAGGGTCACCGCCTGGTTCGCCGCTCGCCCACCGGGGCCTGGACGCCGGGACCCGGGCTGGCCGAGCTCAGCCGCGGCACCACCGACCTGGCCGGGCTGGCCGGCCGGCACCTGGTCGCGCTGCGCGACGCCAGCGGGGAGAGCGCCCAGTTCTACGTGCGCGACGGCGCCAGCCGGGTCTGCGTGGCCGCCGCGGAGCGCACCAGCGGCCTGCGCGACACCGTCCCGGTGGGCGCCCGGCTGCCGATGACGGCGGGGTCGGCCGCGCACGCGCTGCTGGCCTTCGCCCCGGCCGACGAGGTGACCCCGCTGCTGCCGGCGGCCAGCTTCACCGCCCGCACGCTGCTCGACGTCCGCCGGCGCGGGTGGGCGCACAGCGTCGCCGAGCGCGAGCCCGGGGTGGCGTCCCTGTCGGCGCCGGTGCGAGACGCCAACGGCGGGGTGCTGGGCGCGGTCTCGATCTCCGGGCCGGTGGAGCGCCTGGGCCGCCGCCCCTCCCCCGAGGTGGTCGGCGCGGTGCTGGAGACCGCCGGCGCGATCTCCCGCGCCGCCCGCTGACCCTCCGGCCGTCGTGGCCACGGAGGCCCTCCGCGGCGGCGGGTCAGTGACCGGGCGGCGGGCCCTCGCCGTCCTCGGCCGGGCGCTCCTCGACGACGACCGGGCGCAGCCGCGACCACAGGGCGAACGCGGCGGCGAACACCAGCATCGCGATGCCGGTCCACAGGTTGGCGTTGACGTCGCCGGTCTTCGCCCGCTCCGCCTCGTCGTTGGCGAACAGCCCCATGAGGACGAGCACCACCCCGTAGAAGCCGACGAGACCGGCGATGACGTTGCGGACGTCGAACGCCGCCGCGGGGTGCCTGCGCTGCTCGGTCACGTCCCGATCCCCTCTCACCGGAAGACCACGTTCAGGGCGACGACCAGGACCAGGGAGATCCCGGCCAGCTTGGTCGGCGACTGGTACCAGGGCAGCAGGTGCGCCTCCGGGTCGGTGCGCTGCTCGCGCGGCGTCTCGGAGTACACCAGCCCGGCCAGCTCGGCCACCGGCTTCGGCCGGGTGACCAGGGTGACCACCACGCTGACGACGATGTCGACGACGAACGCGGCGCTGGCGGCGACGAAGCTCGCCCCCTGACCGCTGAGCGGGATCACGCCCACCGACGCGGCGCCGAGCGCGTCCTCGCTGAGCACCGCGACGAGGACGGCGCCGAGCGTGCCGGACACCAGGCCCGCCCACCCCGCGGTCGGCGTCATGCGCTTCCAGAACATGCCGAGGATGAAGGTGGCGAACAGCGGGGCGTTGAAGAAGCCGAACAGCGTCTGCAGGTAGTCCATCAGGTTGCTGTAGCCGGAGGCGATCAGCGCGGTCCCGATGGCGACCACCGTCGCGCCGACCGTCGCCCACCGGCCGACCTTCAGGTAGTAGCCGTCCGGCCGGTCCGTGCGCACGTACTGCTGCCACAGGTCGTAGCTGAAGACGGTGTTGAAGGCGGAGATGTTGGCCGCCATGCCGGCCATGAACGCGGCCAGCAGGCCGGCGATCGCGACGCCGAGCAGGCCGTTGGGCAGCACGTCGCGGATCAGCCCCAGCATGGCGTCGTTGTACTGGAGGGCGCTGTCCTCGCCGGCCTTGAGCTGCTGGATCTCCGGCACCAGGACGCCGGCGATGATGCCGGGGATGACCACGATGAACGGCACGAACATCTTGGGGAAGGAGCCGATGATCGGCGTGCTGCGGGCCGCGGACATCGACTTGGTCGCCATGGCCCGCTGGACCTCGACGAAGTTCGTCGTCCAGTAGCCGAACGAGAGCACGAAGCCCAGGCCGAACACGATCCCGATCACCGACCACACCGGGCTCTCGAACGTGGACAGCTCGGTGCCGGGCCAGGACCGCAACTGCTCCCCGTCCCCGGCGTCGGTCACGCGGTCGATGAGCCCGCCGACCCCGCCGACCCGGTGCAGGCCGATCAGGGTGAGCGGCAGCAGCGCGGCGACGATCACGAAGAACTGCAGGACCTCGTTGTAGATGGCCGCCGACAGCCCGCCGAGGGTGATGTAGCTGAGCACCACCGCCGCGGCCACGATCAGCGACACCCACAGCGGCCAGCCGAGCAGGGACTCGACGATCGTGGCGAGCAGGAACAGGTTGATGCCGGCGATGAGGACCTGGGCCACCGCGAAGGACAGCGCGTTCACCAGGTGCGCGCCGGTGCCGAACCGGCGGCGCATGAACTCCGGGACGCTGCGCACCTTCGACCCGTAGTAGAAGGGCATCATCACCACGCCCAGGAAGAGCATGGCGGGCACCGCGCCGACCCAGAAGTAGTGCATGGTCGGCATGCCGTACTGCGCCCCGTTGGCCGACATCCCGACGATCTCGACCGCGCCCAGGTTCGCCGAGATGAACGCCAGGCCGGTCACCCACGCCGGCAGGGACCGGCCGGAGAGGAAGAAGTCCAGGCTGTCGGAGACGCGGCGGCGGGCCGCGAACCCGATCCCCAGGACGACGGCGAAGTAGACGGCGACGAGCACGTAGTCGACGACGTTCGCGTCGAGGCGTAGGGCGTCCACGGGGTGACCTCCGGTCTGGGGTCGGGACGGACGGGCTCAGCCGAGCCGGCGGGCCCCCGGGGACGGCACGACCGCGAAGGTCCGCGGCGCGCCGAATCCCGCCTGCGCGAAACGATCCGCGATCATCCTGGCGACCCCGCTGGTCGACCGCACGTCGACGAGCACGATCGCGCTGCCGCCGAAGCCGCCGCCCACCATGCGCGCCCCGGCGGCGCCGGCCTCCAGCGCGGTCGCCACGCAGGTGTCCAGTTCGGGCGTGGAGATCTGGAAGTCGTCGCGCAGGGACGCGTGACCCGCGGTCAGCACCGGCCCGATGGCCGCCGGACCGTCGCTGCCGCGCAGCACCCGGACGACGTCGAGCACGCGGGCGTTCTCGGTGACGATGTGCCGCGCCCGGCGCAGCAGCACCGCGCCCTCCGCCGTGCCGTCGTCGAGGACGGCGAGCGCGGCGACGTCCGGCACGTCGCGCAGCGCCGGCACGCCGAGACGGGCGGCGGCCTCCTCGCACTCGCGGCGGCGGTCCCCGTAGCCCCCGGTGGCGTGGTCGTGCGTGGTCCCGGTGTCGACGACGAGCAGCTCCAGCCCGGCGGCGGCCAGGTCGAAGGGCACCTGCTCGGCGGACCGGTCGCGGGTGTCGAGGAACAGCGCGTGGCCGGCGGTGCACAGCATCGACGCCGACTGGTCGAGGATCCCGGTCGGCGCCCCGACGAAGTCGTTCTCCGCCCGCCGGGCGACGTCGACCAGGTCGGCCGGGCCGAGGTCGGGCGCGGCGAGGTCGCGCAGCGCGAGGGCCACGGCGCACTCCAGCGCCGCCGACGAGGACAGCCCGGCCCCCGAGGGGACGTCGCCGTCGACGAGCACGCTCACCCCGCCGGGCACCCGGTCACGCAGCTCGTGCACGACGCCCGCGGGGTACCCCGCCCAGCCCCCCGGGCGGCCGGGGGCGAGCTCGGCGACGGGCACCTCCACCCGGTCGCCGGGGTGCTGCGCCGAGACCAGCGCCACGAGGCCGTCGTCCCGCCGGGCCACCGCGGCCCGGGTGGTGTGCGGCAGGGCCACCGGCAGCACGAAGCCGTCGTTGTAGTCGGTGTGCTCCCCGATCACGTTGACCCGCCCGGGAGCGGCCCACACGCCCTCGGGCTGGGTGCCGAACGCCTCGACGAACGCCTGCCGGGCCCGGTCGGCGGCGCTCAACGAACGGCCCGGAGCTGCTCGGCGACGTCCTCGGGGGTGGTGTCGCTGATGAACGCGCCCATCCCCGACTCCGAGCCGGCCAGGTACTTGAGCTTGCCCGGGGCCCGCCGCAGCGAGAACAGCTGCAGGTGCAACCACCAGTCGTCGCGGCCGCGGCCCACCGGCGCCTGGTTCCACGCGGCGATGTAGGGCATCGGGGTGTCGAAGCGGCGGGCGAACCGGCCGAGGACGTCGAGGTAGACCTCCGCCAGCGCGGTCCGCTCGGCGTCGTCGAGGGCCGGCAGGTCGGGCACCCGGCGGTGCGGGAAGAGCTGCAGCTCGTAGGGCCAGCGCGCGGCCGCCGGGACGAACGCCGTCCAGTGCTCGTTGGCCGCGACCACCCGCGGACCGGACCGCTCGGCGGCCAGCACGTCGGCGAACAGGTCGCCGCCGGTCTGCCGCCGGTGCCGCTCCACCGAGGCGAGCACCTTCTCCACCCGCGGGGTCACGAACGGATAGGCGTAGATCTGCCCGTGCGGGTGGGACAGGGTCACCCCGATCTCCTCGCCGGAGTTCTCGAAGACGAAGACCTGCTCCACCCCGGCGATGCCCGACAGCTCCGCGGTCCGCTCGGCCCAGACGTCGACGACCAGCCGGGCCCGCTCGGGGCCCAGGGTGGCGAAGGACCGCTCGTGCTCGCTGGTGAAGACGACGACCTCGCACCGGCCGAAGCCCGGTCGCAGCTCGGTCAGCGGCGCGCCGGGGGCGGTCGGCGGCACGTCGCGCTCGACCGCCGTGGCCAGCGACGGGAAGCGGTTCTCGAAGACGACGACCTGGTAGTCGGCCTCGGGGATCTCGGTGGGCTCGCGGTCCGGGCGGGCCGGGCACAGCGGGCACTGGTCGGCCGGCGGCAGGAACGTGCGGGTCTGGCGGTGCGAGGCCAGGACGACCCACTCGCCGAGCAGTGGGTCCCACCGCAGCTGGGAGCGGGTGCTCACCGGCGGGAGGTCGCGCGGGTCCTCCGCCGTCCGCGGCGCGGCGGTGTCGCCCGCGTCGAAGTAGAGGACCTCCCGGCCATCGGCCAACCGACGACTCGTCCGGATCACGTCGGACCTCCCGTCTCTCCCTGACACGGCGAGAGCCCCCGGCCGGCTGGCCGGGGGCTCTCACCCGCTGTAGCCCCGAAGGGATTCGAACCCTCGCTACCGCCGTGAGAGGGCGGCGTCCTGGGCCGCTAGACGACGGGGCCGTACACGGTCATCCTGCCACGCCCCCTTGCGGCGCGGCGCATGGGGGGCGGGGACGACGAGAGCCCCCGGTCGATGACCGGGGGCTCTCGCGTGGGCGTAGCCCCGAAGGGATTCGAACCCTCGCTACCGCCGTGAGAGGGCGGCGTCCTGGGCCGCTAGACGACGGGGCCGTGCGGTGGTGCTGAGGAACCAGGCTTCCTCGCTGGGGTACCAGGACTCGAACCTAGACTAACGGAACCAGAAACCGTCGGGCTGCCAATTACCCCATACCCCAAGGGCCGTGCTGCGCCTCGCGGCGCCGGTCAACACCATACCCGACGTCCTCGGGCCCGGTCGGCACCCCCCGGGGTGACGGTGGTCGCAGGTCCCGCGCCGCGCTGTGGGTCTCCGGCCGCAGCCGCGGGCCGGAGCGGGCCACGAGGAACACGTAGGCGCCCATCGCGAGCAGGTCGATGGCCACGACCAGCAGCCCCGTGCCTTCCGGCACCGAGTCGCTGGTCACCCCCTCCCCCAGCCCGCCGGCCAGCAGGAAGACCAGCACGTTGTTGACCGCGTGCAGCACGATCGCCGCCTCCAGGCCCCCGGTCAGCCAGACGACGGCGGAGGCGGCGAGCCCGAAGGCGAACCGGTCCAGGAAGGTCCAGAAGTCCGGCGGGACGTGCGCCGCGGAGAACAGCGCGGCGGTGAGGACCCCGGCGACGACCGCGCCGGCCCGCGGAGCGCGGATCCAGCCCGCGACCGCCTGGCTGAGGTACCCGCGGAAGACGTACTCCTCGGCCGCCGACTGCAGCGGCGTGGTGAGGACGACGACCAGCACCAGCCAGACGTAGGACGACGACGGCCCCTCGACGTCCCCGCCCTCGAGCAGGAAGCCGAACAGGACGCTGAGCAGGATGCCGACGCCCAGCGTGGGCAGGGACAGCAGCGTGTACGGCAGGAACAGCCGCCAGCGCAGCCGCGCCAGCACCGACGACGACCAGCCCCGTGCCATCCCGTGGGCGGCCACCCACGCCAGCCAGACGATCGGGATGGCCACGATCAGCGACGCGTTGGTGATCAGCAGGACGGCCGGGTCCACCAGGTCGAGGAACTGCAGGTCCGGGAAGGCGCCGGTGAGGAACGCGACGAGGACGACGACGGTCGCGGCGACGGTGTAGACGACGGTGATCAGCAACAGCCCGAGCAGCGGGCGCCACCAGCGCCAGTCGCGCGAGCGCATGGCCTGCAGGTAGCCGACCGGCTCGTCGTGCGGCGGGGTGCCCGGGGGCGGCGCCCAGCGGACGCCCCGGTCCGGCGCCGGGGCCGGCGGCCCCGGCCGCCAGTCGAGCAGCGCCCGCTGCCAGGGCGGCAGGTGGGCCGGGTACGGCCCGTACGGGCCGGGCGCGTACGCCCCAGGCGGGTACGGGCCGGGCGGGTACGGCGGGTACGGCGGGTACGGCCCCGGCGGCCCCGCCGGGTGCGTGTGCGGCCCGGCCTGCAGCGGCACCGGCCCGAGCGGCCAGGCCACCGGCCCCGCCCACGCACCGGTCGCCGGCAGGGAGTGGACCCCGTGCAGCGCCCCCGGGACGACCGGCGGCGCCGCGTAGGGACCGGTCGGCGGCGGACCGGTGTAGGGCTCGTCGTCGGCCGGCTCCGGCCAGCCGGACGGCACGGTGCCGGTCATGAGGGTCCGGTCACCCGGCGACGGTCGCCCGGGCCGCGGCGAGGCGGGCCAGCGTCCGCTCCCGGCCGAGCAGCTCGATCGACTCGTACAGCGGCGGGGAGACCGTCCGCCCGCTCACGGCGACGCGCACCGGTCCGAAGGCCTGCCGGGGCTTGCGGCCCAGGCCCTCGACCAGCGCCTGCTTGAGCGCGCCCTCGATGTCGGGGGTGGTCCAGGCCGGCAGGTCGCGCAGCGCCGTGGTGGCCGCGTCGAGCACCTCGGCGGCCTCGGGCCCGGCCAGCTGCTTGGCCGCGGCCGCCGGCTCGATCTCCACCTCCTCGACGAAGAGGAACCGCAGCAGGCCGACCGCCTCCGACAGCACGACCATCCGCTCCTGCGCCAGCGGCGCGATCGCGCGCAGCACCCGGTCCTGCTCGGGTGCCGGCGGGTCGCTGACCAGGCCGGCGCGGGCGAGGAACGGCACCACGCGGGACACGAAGTCCTCGACCGGCAGCGCGCGCAGGTGGGTGGCGTTGATCGCCTCGGCCTTCTTGAGGTCGAAGCGGGCCGGGTTGGCGCTCACCCGGGTGACGTCGAAGGCCTCGACCATCTCGGCCATGGAGAAGATGTCGCGGTCCTCGGCGATCGACCAGCCCAGCAGCGCCAGGTAGTTGGCGAAGCCCTCCGGCACGAAGCCGCGCTCGCGGTACACGTCGACGTTGGACTGCGGATCCCGCTTGGACAGCTTCTTGCTGCCCTCCCCCGTCACGTACGGCAGGTGGCCGAAGCGCGGGGTGCCCGACGCGACGCCGATGTCGGTCAGCGCGGCGTACAGCGCCAGCTGGCGGGGCGTGGAGGGCAGCAGGTCCTCCCCCCGCAACACGTCGGTGACCTGCATGAGCGCGTCGTCCACCGGGTTGACGAACGGGTACAGCGGAACGCCGGTGCCGCGGACGAGCACGAAGTCCGGGACCGACCCGGCGCCGAAGCGCACCTCGCCGCGCACCAGGTCGGTCCAGACGAGGTCCTCGTCGGGCATGCGCAGCCGCAGCACCGGCGCGCGCCCCTCGTCCCGGAACGCCGCCTTCTGCGCCTCGCTCAGGTCGCGGTCGGCGTTGTCGTAGCCGAGCTTGGGGTCCTGGCCCGCGGCCAGCCGGCGCGCCTCGACCTCCTCGTTGGTGGAGAAGGACTCGTAGGCGTGCCCGGCGGTCACCAGGCGGGCCGCCACGTCGCGGTAGACCTCGTGCCGCTCCGACTGCCGGTAGGGCCCGTGCGGGCCGCCGACCTCGGGGCCCTCGTCCCAGTCCAGCCCGAGCCAGCGCAGGCTGTCCAGCAGGTGGCGGTAGGACTCCTCGGAGTCGCGGGAGGCGTCGGTGTCCTCGATGCGGAAGACGAACGTGCCGCCGGTGTGCCGGGCGTGCGCCCAGTTGAACAGCGCCGTCCGCAGCAGCCCGACGTGGACCGTGCCCGTCGGTGACGGGCAGAACCGGGTGCGGACGCCGGTGGGAGCGGGCGGGCCGGCGGTCACGACAGGCCCCCGGCGGTCGAGGTCGAGTCGGCGCCGGTGACGGTGTTGGCCAGGGTGCCCAGGCCCTCGACGGTGACCTCCACCCGCTGGCCCGGCCGGATCGGCCCGACGCCCGAGGGCGTGCCGGTCAGCACGACGTCACCGGGCAGCAGGGTCATGACCTGCGAGATGTGGGAGATCAGGGTCGGGACGTCGAACAGCAGCTGGCTGGTGCGGCCGGACTGGCGCAGCTCGCCGTCCACGGTGCAGGTGATCTCGAGGTCGGCGGGGTCCTTGCCGAGCCCGGCGAGGTCGGTCTCGATCCAGGGGCCGAGCGGGCAGAACGAGTCGAAGCCCTTGGCGCGGGTCCACTGCCCGTCGCTCTTCTGCATGTCCCGCTCGGTGACGTCGTTGCCGATCGTGTAGCCGAAGACGCTTGACAGCGCCTGCGCCGGGCTGACGTGCCGGGCGCCGCGGGCGCCGATGACGACGGCCAGCTCGGCCTCGTGGTGCACGTTCGTGCTGCCCGGCGGGATGCGGATGGCGTCGCCGGGGCCGATGACCGACGTCGAGGGCTTGAGGAACAGCAGCGGCTCCGCGGGCGCCTCGCCGGTCTTCATCTCCGCGATGTGCGCGGCGTAGTTCTTGCCGACGCACACCACCTTGCTCGGCAGGATCGGCGACAGGAGCCGGACGTCGGCCTGCGCGTGGCGCTGGCCGGTGAAGGAGATGGTGCCGAACGGGTGGCCCTCGATCTGGGCCACCTGGCCGTCCCCGTCGAGGACACCGAAGGACATGCCCGAGGGCGAGGCGAAACGGACGATGCGCACGGGTCGAGGCTACTGACCCGCCGCCCCGCCGCCGCGCCCGCGCCGCGACGGCCCTACGGTCGGGCCATGGCGTGCCGGCTCAGCGAGATCGTCGTCGACTGCCGCGAGCCCGAGGCGCTGGCCGCCTGGTGGGCCGAGGTCCTGGGGTACCGCGTGCTCTCCCGCGACGAGGGCGAGGTGGAGATCGGCCCGGAGGCCGGGTTCGGCGGTCCGGCGCCGACCCTGGTCTTCGGGCGAGTCGCCGACCCGAGCCCCGGCAAGCCGCGGTGGCACATCGACGTGAACCCCACCGACCGGGACCAGGACGCCGAGCTGGAGCGGCTGCTGGCGCTGGGCGCCACGCCGGCCGACGTCGGCCAGACCGGCGACGAGCAGTGGCACGTGCTCGCCGACCCCGAGGGCAACCCGTTCTGCCTGCTCCGCCGCCGGCTCGACCCATGACACCGTCGTCCTCCCGGACGACACCGCGGCCAGGAGCAGTCCCCGGCTCTGCGGAGCCCGTCCGGCCGCCCCTCGCGGAGCCCTCCGGGCCCCACTCGGAACGACCCAGGGAGAGACCGTGATCCTGATCGTCATCAAGTTCCCCGTCCGCCCGGACAGCATCGAGCAGTTCCGCGCCCAGGCCGACGAGTACGCCCGCGCGGTGAACGCCGAGGAGGGCAGCCTGTTCTTCGAGTGGTCCCGCAGCGTCGAGGACCCGAACACCTTCGTCTGCATCGAGGGCTTCCGGGACTCCGACGCCGGCGCCTCGCACATCGCCACCCCGCACGCCCAGGCCGCCTTCGACTGGATGTCGGACCTGGTCGCCGAGCAGCCGCAGATCATCTACATCGACGCCCCCGAGGTCAGCGGCTTCGGCCCGATGGGCGAGGTGACGCCGCGACGATGACCGCCCGGACGGCGCGGCCGCGTTGACCGGCCGCGCCCCCGGCGCGACAGTGACCGCGTGAACCGGGCCCTGGCGGTGCTGACCTGCGTCGCGCTGCTCACCGTCGCGGCGGAGGCCACCGACGACGTCCACCCGTGGCTGGCGGTCGCGCTGGCGTCGACGTACGCGGCGCACTCCCTTCTCGCGCTCCCGTGGCTGACCCGGCAGCCCGCGCCGCGCCGGTACTGGCTGACCGCCGGGCACGTGTGCCTGCAGCTGCCGCTCGGCGTGGTCATGTTCGGTGCGGCCGAGGCCGGGGTCGGGGCGACGCTGCTGCTGCTGGTGCTGGTCGCGCAGTGCGTGCTGCTCCTGCCCCTGCCCGCCGCGGCGGTGGTGACGGCGGTCGTGCCGCTGGTGCACCTGGGCATGGGGTGGGCCGACTTCGCCCGCAACGCGCTGGGCCTGCTGGGCGCCGCCGTCTTCACCGCCGTCGTCACCGCCCTGCTGCAGCAGGCGCTGCGGGCCCGGGGCGAGCTGGCCGAGGCCAACGAGCTGCTGCGCGGGCTCGCCGCCCAGGCCGAGGAGCTGGCCACCACGCGGGAGCGCAACCGGTTGGCCCGCGACATCCACGACGGTCTGGGCCACCACCTCACCGTCGTGCAGATGCAGGTCCAGGCCGCCCGGGCGGTGCTGCCGACCGATCCCGGCCGGGCCGACGAGGTGCTGGCCAAGGCCCAGCACCAGGCGAGCGAGGCGCTGGCCGAGGTCCGGCGGTCGGTCGCCGCGCTGCGCGACCCGGCGTCCGCCCCGCCCCTGCGGACGGCCCTGGAGGCGCTGACCGCGGAGGTGTCCGCCGCGGGCCTGCCGGCCACCCTGGAGGTGGTCGGGCCGGCCCGCCGCCTGCCCGCCGAGTCGGAGGAGTCGCTGTTCCGCTCGGCCCAGGAGGGGCTGACCAACGTCCGCAAGCACGCCGGGGCCACCTGCGCCCGGGTGACGCTCACCTACGCCGGCGACGGCACCGTGCGGCTCGCCGTCCGCGACGACGGCCGCGGCGTGGTGGCACCCCAGGACACCGGCGGGGAGCAGGCCTCCTTCGGGCTGCTCGGCCTGCGCGAGCGCGCGGCCCGGGTGGGCGGGCGCGTGACCGTGGAGTCCGCTCCGGGGTCCGGCACGGCGCTGCTGGTCGAGGTGCCCGGGTGAGCGCGGTCCGGGTGCTGGTCGTCGACGACCAGGCGCTGTTCCGGGAGGCCCTGGTCACCCTGCTGGGGTCGCGCCCCGAGATGGCGGTGGTCGGGGAGGCCGGCGACGGCGCCCAGGCGCTCGACCGCGCGGCCGCGCTGCAGCCCGACGTCGTCCTCATGGACCTGCACATGCCCGTGCTGGACGGGATCGCCGCCACCCGGCGGCTGCGGGTCGAGCAGCCCGACGTCCGCGTGCTGGCGCTGACGACGTTCGACGACGACGAGGACGTGTTCGCCGCGCTGCGGGCCGGCGCGGTCGGCTACCTGCTCAAGGACGTCTCCTCCGACCGGCTGGTCGAGGCGGTGCTGTCCGCCGTCCGCGGGGAGTCGGTGCTCCAGCCGTCGGTCGCGGCCAAGGTGGTCGCCCGGTTCGCGCAGCTGGACGACGCGCCGCGGCCGCGCCCCCAGCCGCTGGTCGAGCCCCTGTCCGCGCGCGAGCTCGACGTCCTGCGGCTGCTGGCCGACGGGCGCAGCAACCGGGAGATCGCCGCGGCGCTCTTCCTCGCGGAGGGCACGGTCAAGAACCACGTCACCAACGTGCTCGGCAAGCTCGGCGCGCGGGACCGCACCCAGGCGGCCCTGCGGGCACGGGCCTTGGACCTGGTCTGAGCGGGCGTCGTGCCGGGTCGTGACCCCCGAGCATGACCTCCGGCACGTGGCACGGACGCCGCGGCGCCCGACGCTCCCCGCATGACGACGACGCAGCACTCCGAGCACCGCACCGCCTCCCGCCGCCGGCACGTCTGGCACTTCGTCCGCCACTACCTGGAGATGGTCGTGGCCATGGTGGTCGGGATGGTGGTGCTCGGCCCGGTCGAGGAGCTGGTGTGGCCCGGGCTCGACGACCGCCTCGACGTCCACGTGCTCGTCATGGCGACCAACATGGCGATCGGCATGGGCGCGTGGATGCGCTTCCGCGGCCACTCGTGGCGGGCGGTCACCGAGATGTCGGCAGCGATGTACCTGCCGTTCGCCGTGCTGCTGGTGCCCTACTGGGCCGGCGCGGTCTCCGGCGGGCTGGTCATGACCGCCGGCCACGTCGCGATGCTGCCGCTGATGGCGCTGGCGATGCTCCTGCGTCCCGCCGAGTACGCGCACTGACACCGTCGGCCCGGCCGACACCGCGGCCACGTGCCGTCCCCGGCCTGCGCCGAGCCCACCCCGTGGATCGGTCGGGAGCCCTCCGGGCCCCACGACCGGTCCACGTCAGCGCGCGCGGTGGCGGACGGCGTAGGTCAACGCGTCGACCAGCGCGTGCCAGGAGGCCTCGACGATGTTGTCGTGCACCCCGACGGTGGTCCACTCCCCCACGCCGTCGGTCGTGTCGATCAGCACCCGCGTCGTGGCGCTGGTGCCGCCCTTCCAGCCGAGGATGCGCACCTTGAAGTCGGCCAGGGAGACCTCGGCCAGCTCGGGATAGCGGCCGGACAGCGCCGCCCGGAGGGCGTTGTCGAGGGCGTTGACCGGCCCGTTGCCCTCCCCGGTGCTGATGATGCGCTCGCCGTCGACGTGCACCTTGACGGTGGCCTCGCTGACCACGACGCCGTTGCTCCAGTGCTCGACGGAGGTCTTGTAGCTCTCCAGCTCGAACAGCGGGGACGGCGCGTCGGGCAGCTGGGCGCGCAGCAGCAGCTCGAAGGAGGCGTCGGCGGCCTCGAACGACCAGCCGTCGGCCTCGAGCACCTTGACCTGGTCGACCACCCGGCCGATGGCGTCGGCCTGCCCGTCCAGGTCGACCCCGAGCTCGCGGCCCTTGAGCTCGACCGAGGCCCGGCCGGCCATCTCGGTGACGAGGATGCGCATGTCGTTGCCGACCACGGCCGGGTCGAGGTGGTTGTAGAGCTCGGGGCTGACCTTGATCGCGCTGGCGTGCAGGCCGGCCTTGTGCGCGAACGCCGAGACGCCCACGTAGGGCTGGTGGTCGTCGGGCGCGATGTTGGCCAGCTCGGCGATGGCGTGGCTGACCCGCTGCAGCTCGGGGAGGCACTCGGCCGGCACCACGGGCAGCTCCATCTTGGTGACCAGGTTCGCGATCAGCACGAAGGTGTCGGCGTTGCCGGCCCGCTCGCCGTAGCCGTTCGCCGTCCCCTGGACGTGAGTGACGCCGGCCTCGACGGCGGCCAGGCTGTTGGCCACGGCGCACCCGGTGTCGTCCTGGCAGTGGATGCCGAGCCGGCCGCTGGTCCGCGACCGGACCTCGGCGACCACTCGGCCGACGTCCATCGGCAGCATCCCGCCGTTGGTGTCGCACAGGACCCCGACCTCGGCCCCGGCGGCGAACGCGGCCTCGAGCACGCGGACGCCGTAGTCCCGGTCGGCCCGGTAGCCGTCGAAGAAGTGCTCGCAGTCGAGGAACACCCGCCGGCCGGCGCCGACGAGGAAGCCGACGGTGTCGGCCACCATCGCGAGGTTCTCCTCGAGCGTCGTCCGCAGGGCGTCGCGGACGTGCCGGACGTCGGACTTCGCGACCAGGCACACGACCGGGGTCTCCGCGTCGAGCAAGGCGCGCACCTGGGCGTCGTCCTCGACCGGGACGCCGGCCTTGCGGGTGGCGCCGAAGGCGACCAGCTGGGCGTGCCGGAGCTTGAGCTCGGACCGGGCGCGGGCGAAGAACTCGGTGTCCTTGGGCATCGCGCCGGGCCAGCCACCCTCGATGAAGCCGACGCCGACCTCGTCCAGCAGGCGGGCGACGGCCAGCTTGTCGGCGACGGAGTAGCTGACGCCCTCACGCTGGGCGCCGTCACGCAGGGTGGTGTCGAAGACGTGGAAGTCGGTGTCCACTGGAGCGCTCCTGGGGCGAGACGAGAACGGGCCCGAACACGAAAAAGACCCCCCGGGTACGGGAGGTCTGCGCGCAGTCGGGAGAGGGTGACTGCGCGCTAGTCGAGAATGATCGAGCCGGTGCGGTACATCACGTGCGAGTAAAGCACACCGCACCGGCACCACCGCGGCCCCTCTGGAGGGTCCCTCCACGGCGGGAGCAGAGGGGTCCTCCGTCAGCCGCTGGCGAGGGCCGCGAGCCGGTCCCCGACCTCCTGGGTGCGGATCGTCGCCTGCGGGTCGCGGGTGGACAGGTCGAAGGCGACCGCGGCGTTGACCTTCTTGGCCTGATCGGTGCGCCCGAGGTGCTCGAGCAGCAGGCCCACCGAGAGGACCGTCGCCGTCGGGTCGGCGGTGCCCCGGCCGGCGATGTCGGGAGCCGAGCCGTGCACCGGCTCGAACATGCTCGGGTTGGTGCCCGACGCGTCGAGGTTGCCGCTGGCGGCGAGGCCGATGCCCCCGGTGACCGCGGCGGCCACGTCGGTGACGATGTCGCCGAACAGGTTGTCGGTGACGATGACGTCGTAGCGGCCGGGGTCGGTGATGAAGAACATCGTGGCGGCGTCGACGTGCTGGTAGGCGACGGTGACCTCGGGGAACTCGGCCGCCACCTCCTCCACGACCCGCGACCACAGCGACCCGGCGTGGGTGAGCACGTTGGTCTTGTGGATCAGCGTGAGGTGCCGGCGCGGCCGCGCCAGGGCCCGCTCGAAGGCATAGCGGACGACCCGCTCGACGCCGAAGGCGGTGTTGAGGCTGACCTCGGTGGCGATCTCCTGCGGGGTGTCCTTGCGCAGGACCCCGCCGTTGCCGACGTAGGGCCCCTCGGTGCCCTCGCGCACGCACAGCATGTCGATGGGACCGGGATCGGCCAGCGGGCTGCGGACGCCGTCGAACAGCCGCGCCGGGCGCAGGTTCACGTGGTGGTCGAGCTCGAAGCGCAGCCGCAGCAGCAGCCCCCGCTCCAGGATGCCCGGCGGGACGCTGGGGTCGCCGATCGCACCGAGCAGGATCGCGTCGTGCTGGCGCAGCTCGTCGAGCACCGTGTCCGGCAGCAGTTCCCCGGTGCGCTGCCACCGCAGGGCGCCGAGGTCGTACGGGGTGGGCTCCAGGTCGGGGGCCACCTCGCGGAGGACCTTGAGGCCCTCGTCGACCACCTCGGGGCCGATGCCGTCTCCAGGGATCACTGCCAGGCGCATGGGTGCAGACCCTAGGTCAGCGCGGGGTGAGGTCCGCCGAGCGGGCCTCGCGCGCGCCGATCCGGCCGGCGATGTCGCCGAGCAGCTCGGCGGGCACCGGGCTGTCGACCGTGACGGCCATGAGCGCCTCCCCGCCGCGGGTGGTCCGGCTGACCTGCGCTCCGGCGATGTTCACCCCGGCCTCCCCCAGCGCCGCGCCCACGATGCCGACCACGCCGGGCCGGTCGGTGTAGACGAAGAAGATCAGGTGACCGGAGGCGTCGAGGTCCATGTCGAAGCCGTTGACCTCGACCAGCTTGGGCACCTGGTTCTTGCCGAACAGCGTTCCCGAGACGGTCAGCTCCGTGCCGTCGGCCATCGCGCCGCGGACCCGGATGAGGTTGCGGTAGTCCGGGCTCTCCGGGTCGCTGGTCAGCGCGACGTCCAGGCCGCGCTGCTCGGCGAACAGCGGCGCGTTGACGTAGCTGACCTGCTCCTCGACGACGTCGGAGAAGACGCCCGTGAGGACCGCGAGCTGGAGGACCGAGTCGTCGAACTCGGCGATCTGGCCGCGCACCTCGACGGTCACCGACTGGGCCAGCCCCTCGGCGACCGCGGTGAACACCCGGCCCAGCTTCTCGGCCAGGGGCAGGCTCGGGCGCACCTGTTCGGCCACCACCCCGCCCGCCTGGACGTTCACCGCGTCGGGCACGAACTCGCCCTTGAGCGCCAGGCGCACCGAGTGGGCGACCGCGGTGCCGGCCTTGTCCTGCGCCTCGGTGGTGGAGGCGCCCAGGTGCGGCGTGACGACGGTGGTGGGCAGGCCGAACAGCGGGCTGTCCGTGCAGGGCTCGGTGGCGTACACGTCGACGCCGGCGGCACCCACCTGACCCGAGCGCAGCGCGTCGGCCAGCGCGGCCTCGTCGACCAGGCCACCGCGCGCGGCGTTGACGACGATCACGCCGGGCTTGGTGGTGGCCAGCTCCGCGGCGCCGATCAGCCCGATGGTCTCCGGCGTCTTCGGCAGGTGGACGGTGATGAAGTCGGCCTCCCGGAGCAGCTCCTCCAGCGACACCATCCGGACGCCGAGCTGCGCGGCCCGGCCCGGCTGGATGTAGGGGTCGTAGGCGATCAGGACGACCCCGAAGGCGGCCATGCGCTGCGCGACGAGCTGGCCGATCCGGCCCAGGCCGACCACGCCGACCACCTTGTCGCTGACCTCGACGCCGGTGAACGCCGAGCGCCGCCAGGCGCCCTGGCGCAGCGCCGCGTCGGCGGCCGGGATGTGGCGGGCGGCGGCCAGCAGCAGCGCCACGGCGTGCTCGGCGGCGCTGACGATGTTGGCGGTGGGGGCGTTGACCACCATGACGCCGCGCTCGGTGGCGGCGGCGACGTCCACGTTGTCCAGTCCGATCCCCGCCCGGGCGACCACCTTCAGCTGCGGTGCGGCGGCGAGGGCCTCCGCGTCGATCTGCGTGGCGCTGCGGATCATGACCGCCGACGCCTCCGCCAGGGCCGGCAGCAGCGCCGCCCGGTCGGCACCGTCGACGTGCCGGATCTCGACCTCGCCGCCGAGCACCTCCAGCACGCTCGGGGCGAGCTCTTCGGCGATCAGGACGACGGGCGGGCTCGTGGTCACGGGTGACGAGCGTAGGGACGAAGTCGCCTCCCGGCCCCCGCCGGCCCTCCCGCTCCTGTCCGTGCAGGGACGACCGCGCTGCGACACCCCCCGCCGAAGGGGTGGTCGTGCTTGCCCGGGTGTGGTCCGGCCGACATCCTGGCCGCGCAGAGTCGGCACAGCCGGCGCCGACGGAGGAGATCATGAGCACCCAGGACAACGAGCCCGGCGCCACGGCCGGCTCGCAGTACGGCCAGCAGCCGCAGTACGGCCAGCAGGGGTACGGCCAGCAGGGGTACGGCCAGCAGGGCGGACAGCACGGCGGCGACGAGCCCGGCCAGCAGTACGGCCAGCCGCAGCAGCCCTACGGCCAGCAGTACCCGCCCGCGGCGTACGGCCAGGGCCAGCCCTACGGCCAGCAGGCGGGCTATCCGCAGCAGTACGGCGACCCGTACGGCCAGCAGGGCTACGCCCAGCAGTACGGCCAGTACGGGCAGTACGGCCAGTCGGCGGTGCCGGCGAAGCCCGGCGGCGTCATCACCGCGGCGGTGCTCGGCTTCGTCTTCGGCGCCATCGGGGTCCTCTTCAGCCTCGCGTTCATCTTCGCGGGTGCTGTCTTCGGCGGGGCCGGAGATGACACCGAGATCCCCGGCTTCGGGGAGTTCACCGGCGCCGCGGCTGGCATCGCGCTGGTCTTGGGGCTCCTGGCTCTCGCCTGGACCGTCACGATGATCTGGGGCTCGGTCTGGGCCCTGACCGGCCGCAGCCGGGTCATGCTGCTGGTCGGCGGGTCGATCGCCACGGCCGTCACCCTGATCGGGCTGATCGGCAACCTCAGCGACGCCGACACGGCCGGCGCCGGCGGCATCATCACCAGCCTGCTGTTCTTCCTGGCCGCGCTGGCGATCGTCGTCCTGCTGGTCGTGAAGCCCGCCGCGGCCTTCTTCGCCGCCCACCGCGCCCGCCGCGGTCGCTGACCGGTCCGGTCCGGGGGCGCCGCGCGCGGCCCCGGACCGGCCTCGCCCCCACCCCGCCGCTCGTTCCCACGGCGGGACCCCGTTCCAGGAGGAAGCCGCCCCATGTCCGGCCCCAGCGGTCCCGAGCACCACTCCGCCCAGGGAGGTGGCCCCGAGGACCAGCCCGGCTGGGGCGCGCCGCCGCCCCCGCCGGGCTACGCCCCGGCGCCGAACTGGTCCGACGCGCCGGCCGGGTACGGCGCTCCGGCCGGCCAGCGCCCCCCGCAGGTGCTGACCGCCGCCGTCCTCGGCTTCGTCGTCGCGTTCTTCGCGCTGATCGGCGCCCTGGGCCTGTTCGCCCTCGCGACGATCTTCGCGCTGTTCGCGATCTTCGGGGTGCTCTACCTGGCGATCGCCGTGATGAACATCTGGGGCGGGGTCCAGGCGCTGAGCGGCAGGGGCAGCACCGTCCTGAAGACCGGCGGCCTGGTCACCGCGGGGCTGGCGTTGCTCGGCCTGATCACCTCGCTGACCCAGGGCGAGTTCAGCTCCTGGTCGATCGTGCTCATCGCGGCCGGCGTCGGGATCTTCTTCCTGCTCAACCAGCCGGCCTCCCAGCAGTACTTCGCCGCCCGCGGCGCCCGCTGACGGACACCCGACGACACAGAGCCCCCGCTGCCCGGCCGCGGCGGGGGGGCTGGCGTCCCCCCCCTGGTGGGGGGGGGGGTCCCCG